>JBOHSV010000345.1:0-4171 GCA_050921735.1 Gemmatimonadales bacterium
GGCACGCAGCGCCTGGAGCGCACGGCGCCGGACCGCTATCACGGCCTGATGAAGGTCGGCCTCGGGCCCATCAGCGCGGCCGAGTTCGTCCTGGCCGTGGCGCTCACCGAGCAGCGCCCGCCGGAGCGCTACGCGATGCGCGTCGACGCCCGCGGCGCCCTGGGGTTCGTCGCCGGCACGGCGCACGTACAGCTGGCCGCGGCCCCGCGGGGCGGAACGACCATGTCGTACCGGGCGGAGCTGCGGCTGGGCGGCACGCTCGCGGCAGTGGGGCAGCGGCTGCTCGAGTCGGCCGGCCGGATGATGAGCCGCCAGGGGCTCAAGGCGCTCGACAAGGCCCTGCGCGCGCGCCTGGGGGAGCGCCGGCCGTGAAGCCCGCGCCGTTCGCCTATCACCGTCCCGCGACGCTCGACGAGGCGCTCGCCCTGCTGGCGGAGCACGGCGGCGACGCGAAGCCGCTCGCGGGCGGGCAGAGCCTGATCCCCGCGATGAACTTCCGTCTGGCCCGGCCGACGACGCTCGTGGACCTGAACCGGATCGGGGAGCTCGCCTACGTGCGCGAGGCCCCGGACGGCCTGCGCCTGGGTGCCATGACCCGCCAGCGCGCCGCGGAGCGCAGCGAGGCCGTGGAGCGCGCGGCGCCGCTCGTGCGCGAGACCCTGCCCTTCGTGGCGCACCCCCAGATCCGCAATCGCGGCACCGTGGGCGGCAGTCTCGCCCACGCCGATCCGGCGGCCGAGCTGCCGGCCACGTTCCTGGCGCTGGACGCGCGCTTCGGCGCGCGCAGCCGCGCGGGCGAGCGCTGGATCGCGGCCGGCGAGTTCTACACCGGGCTGTTCGCCACGGCCCTTGCCCCGGACGAGCTGCTGGCGGACGTGCTCATCCCGCCGCTGCCGCCCCACACGGGGTGGGCGTTCGACGAGGTGTCCCGCCGCCACGGCGACTACGCGCTGGCGGGCGCCGCCACGGTGGTGGCGCTCGATCAGGCGGGCCGCTGTGCCACGGTGCGGATCGCGCTCCTGTCGGTCGGCGACGGTCCGGTGCTCGCCCGGGAGGCGGCCGCGGCGCTCGTGGGGAACGCTCCCACCGACGAGGCCATCCGCGCGGCGGCGGAGGCTGCGGCCGACCGCGATATCGACCCGCCGGCCGACATCCACGCGTCGGCGGCGTATCGCCGCCAGCTCGTCCGCGTGCTCGTCCGGCGCACGGTGACGCGTGCTTTCGCCCGTGCGGCAGGTACGGCGTGACCGTCGGCGATCTGCCGGTCGGCCGGCTCGTCAATCCCGATCTCGCCCCGGTCGCGAGCGACCGCCGCACCTGGAACCTGTGGCACATCGCCTCGCTGTGGATCGGGATGAGCGTGTGCATCCCGACCTACATGCTCGGCGCGAGCATGATCGGGGCGGGGCTCACCTGGTGGCAGAGCCTCCTGGCGGTCCTGTTGGGCAACGCGATCGTCCTCGTGCCGCTCGTGATCAACGCGCACGCCGGCACGAAATACGGCATCCCCTTCCCGGTATACGCGCGCGCGTCGTTCGGAACCCGCGGCGCCCACGTCCCGTCCCTGCTCCGCGCCGTGGTGGCGTGCGGGTGGTTCGGCATCCAGACGTGGATCGGCGGCCTGGCGATCGACGCGGTGCTCACGATCCTCTGGCCCGAGTGGCGCGCCCTGGGCGGCGGCTGGCGATTCATGGGATACGGGTTGTCCCAGTACGCGAGCTTCCTGCTGTTCTGGCTGATCAACGTCTACTTCGTGTGGGCCGGGACGGAGAGCATCAAGCGGCTCGAGACGCTCGCCGCGCCGTTCCTCCTGCTTATCGGCGTCGCCCTGCTCGCGTGGGCCGGCAACCGGGTGGGCGGCATCGGCACGATCCTGCGCGAGGCGGGCGCCCTCGAGCGCCCGGGCGCCGGTTTGCCGTTCGGCCGCTGGCTGCCCACGCTGTTCGTTCCGTGGGTGACCGCGATGGTCGGATACTGGGCCACGCTGTCGCTCAACATCCCGGACTTCACCCGCTACGCCCGGAGCCAGCGGGACCAGGCCCTGGGCCAGGCGCTGGGCCTGCTCACGACCATGCCGCTGTTCGCATTCGTCGGCGTCGCGGTCACCAGCGCCACCCTGCTCGTGTACGGCGAGGCGATCTGGAACCCGGTGGACCTCGTGGCGCGGCTCACTGTCGAGTCGGGGAGCCCCGTGCTCGGGCTCGTCGCGATGCTCGCGCTGGTCGTGGCGACGCTGACGACGAACATCGCGGCGAACGTCGTGGCCCCCGCGAACAGCTTCGCCAACCTCGCGCCGCGGCGCATCAGCTTCCGCGCGGGCGGGCTCGCGGCCGGTCTCATCGGCATCCTGATCTTCCCCTGGAAGCTGCTCGACTCGTACCAGGCGTGGCTCATCACCTACTCGGGGCTGCTGGGCGCGGTGGGCGGCGTGATCATCTGCGACTACGTCGTGCTGCGCCGCGGCGCGCTCCGGCTCGCCGATTTATACGCCGAGGACGGCGCCTACGCGTACACCCGGGGCGTGAACCGCCGGGCCGTCGCGGCGCTCGCCGCCGGCGTCCTCGCGGCGCTGGCGGGGCTGCTGCACCCGAGCGTCCGGTTCCTGTTCGACGGCGCGTGGTTCTCGGCGGCGGGGGTGGCTTTCGGGGTTTACTGGTGGACGATGCGGAAGGAGTCGCGCCCGACGGAATGGCGCGAGTGAACTCACGGCTCGGCTTTAGCCGCGGAGGAACCATGAAGCTCTACGACCTCTCCCAACCCTTGAACGAGCGCTCCTCGTTCTGGCCGTACTACCCGCCGTTCGAGGTGAAGTACATCAAGCGCAAGTCCGAGCACGGGGTCAACGCGCAGTACATCATGACGTCGAATCACATGGGCACCCACCTCGACGCCCCGCGGCACTTCGTGACCGCCGGCAAAACCATCGACGAGCTGCCGCTCGAGTGGTTGTGCGGGCCGGGCGTGATCGTCGACCTGCGCGACGAGATGGACGACCTCGCCGTCTACACGCCGCAGATGATCGAGAAACGAGTCGACGTCAAGAAGGGCGATCTCCTGCTGCTGCACACCGGGTGGCACAAGTATGCGGACCACGGCGCGGAACCCGACGAGGAGCGGTACTACCACTATCACCCGGGGGCGCATCCGGACATGGTGCCGTGGCTGCTCGAAAAGCAAATCCACGTCTGGGGGGTGGACTGCGTCTCCACCGACCACCCGATGAACCTCCCGATCGGCCGCTTCCTGGGCAAAGGGGCGCACGGCCATTGCGACCGCGTCCGCGCCAGGGCCGAGCAGAAGTTCGGCGGCAAGGCGGCGGTGGACCGCATCTTCCCCGACAGCGCGTACCAGCTCACGCATAATGCGCTGTTCCCCAAGGACTGCATCCACATCGAGAACCTGGGCGGCGAGATCGACGCGCCGGAGCTCCAGAACACGCGCACCAACGTCGGCTGCTTCCCGTGGAAGTTCAAAGGCGGCGAGGCCGCGTTCGCCCGCGTGGTCGCGTTCGTGGGCACGTGGGACTGACGACGGACCTCGCCGACCGCTCCGCCACCGAGCTGGCCCGGCTCGTCGCCGCCCGGAACGTCTCGGCCGTCGAGGTAGTCGAGGCCTGCCTGGCGCGCGTGGAGCGCGACAATCCCGTCGTCAATGCGGTCGTCACGCTGAACGACCGCGCACTGCACGAGGCGCGGGCGATCGACGCGCGGATCGCCAGGGGTGAGCGAGCAGGCCCGCTGGCGGGGCTCCCCGTGGGCATCAAGGACGTAACTCCCGTCGGGGGGCTGCGCACGACCTACGGCTCGCCGCTCTACCGGGACCACGTCCCCGCGGACGATGCGCTCGTCGTGCGACGGCTGCGCGACGCCGGCGCCGTCATCCTGGGCAAGACCAACTGCCCCGAGTTCGCCGCGGGGGGCAACACCTGGAACGACGTCTTCGGCCGCACGCGCAACCCGTGGGACCCGACCAGGAGCGCGGGCGGCTCGACGGGCGGCGGTGCGGCGGGCCTCGCGACCGGCATGATCGCGCTCGCCGAAGGGACCGACCTGGGCGGCTCGCTGCGCATCCCGGCTTCATTCTGTGGCGTCGTGGGACTGCGGCCTTCCGCGGGACTGGTGCCCACGTATCCGGCGGACTGGGTGTGGGACACGCTCCAGGTCACGGGGCC
>JBOHSV010000346.1:0-2841 GCA_050921735.1 Gemmatimonadales bacterium
CTCCGCGCCACCGGCGCGGGGGCGGCATTTTCATGAGCAGCGAGGGGGGGGCGTGACGACGGTGAAAGAGATTCCGGCAAAGCTGGTGGCCGAGCTCCGGGCCCGGACGGGCGCGGGCATGATGGACTGCAAGCGGGCCCTGGAGGAGGCGGGCGGCGACCTGGCCAAGGCCGAGGAGATCGTGCGCGTGAAATACGCGGCGAAGGCCGGCAAGCGGGCGGGGCGCACCGCCGCCGAAGGCGTGATCCAAGGCTACATCCACTTCACGGGCCGCGTCGGGGTGCTCGTGGAGCTGAACTGCGAGACGGACTTCGTGGCGCGCAACGAGGCGTTCCGTCAGCTCGCCAAGGACCTGGCCCTGCACATCGCCTCCGCGCGGCCCGCGGCCGTGCGCGTCGAGGACCTGCCGGCCGACGTCGTCGCGCGGGAGCGCCGCATTTACGAGGCGCAGGCGGCCGAGCAGAAGAAGCCCGAGCCGATCCGCGCCACGATCGTCGAGGGCATGCTGCGGAAGTTCTACGAGGAGAGCGTCCTGCTGGAGCAGAAGTTCGTGAAGGACGACACGCGCACGGTGGGCGACCTGATCCAGGCCGTCGCCGGCAAGACGGGCGAAAAGGTCGAAGTCCGGCGGTTCGCGCGGTTCGAGCTGGGGAGCGCGTGAGTGGCGGCGAAGGCCGTCTATACTCGCGCGCTCCTCAAGCTCTCCGGCGAGGCCTTCGCCGGCCCCCGGGGGGGTGGCTCCGGCATCGACTTCGCCGTGATCGAGCGCGTGTCCGACGAGCTCAAGCAGGTCGCCGGGCTGGGCATTCAGCTGGGCCTGGTGATCGGCGGCGGCAATATCCTGCGGGGCAACGCGGCCAGCCAGCAGGGCATGGACCGCGTCTCAGCCGATTACATGGGGATGCTCGCCACCGTGATCAACGCCCTGGCGCTCCAGGACATCCTGGAGAAGAAGGGTGTGGACACGCGCGTCATGACCGCGATCCGCATGGAAGAGCTGGCGGAGCCGTATATCCGGCGGCGCGCCGTGCGGCATCTCGCAAAGGGCCGCATGGTGATCTTCGCCGGCGGGACCGGAAACCCGTACTTTTCCACCGACACGGCGGCCGTCCTCCGGGCGCTCGAGATCGAGGCCCAGGTGCTCCTGAAGGCGACCAACGTCGACGGGGTGTACACGGCCGATCCGCGCCAGGACCCGAACGCCAAGTTCCTCCGCGACCTGACGTTTCAGCAGGCCCTGGTGGAAGGATACGCGGTGATGGACGCGAACGCGTTCGGGCTGTGCAAGGAGAACAAGCTCCCGATCGTGGTGTTCAACATCAACCAGCCCGGCGCCACGGCCAGGGTGCTGGCCGGGGAGCGCGTCGGCACCATCGTGCAATGACGACGCTTCAGGACCACGCGAAGCACGCGCGACAGCTGATGGCCAAGGCGGTGGACGCGGTGAAGCGCGAGTTCTCGCCCGTGCGCACCGGCAAGGCCACCACGTCGCTGCTCGATCTCGTGCGGGTCGAGGCGTACGGCGGAGAGATGCCGCTGAATCAGGTGGCCAGCGTCGCGGCGCCGGAGCCGAAGCTGCTCACGGTCCAGCCGTGGGACAAGAGCCTCCTGAAGGCCGTGGAGAAAGCGCTCCTCGCCTCGGACGTCGGCCTCACGCCGTCCAACGACGGCACCATCATCCGGATTCCCGTGCCGCCCCTCACCGAGGAGCGGCGCCGGGAGCTCGTGAAGCTGATCCACAAGTTCGCCGAGGAGGGTCGGGTGTCCATCCGCCACGCCCGCACCGACGCCATCAACAAGATCAAGAAGAGCGAGCACGTTTCGGACGACGACAAGAAACACGCCGAGAAGGACGTGCAGAAGCTGCACGACGACCACATCAAGCTGGTGGACGAGATCGTGCAGGCGAAGGAGAAGGAGATCATGGAGGTCTAGTGGCGGACGACCTCCTCACGCGCATCCGCCTGCAGGGTGCGGTGCCGCGCCACATCGCCGTGATCATGGACGGCAACGGCCGCTGGGCCCGCGAGCGGCGCCTGCCGCGCCCGCTGGGCCATCGGGCGGGCATGAAGGCGGTGCGCGAGGCCGTGGAAGGCGCGATCGAGGCGGGGGTCGAGCGGCTCACCCTCTTCGCCTTTTCGGACGAGAACTGGCGGCGGCCGCCCAGCGAGATCTCCGCGCTGATGGACCTGCTCGAGGAGTACATCGCCCGGGAGGCGGCGGAGCTGCGGGAACAGGGCGTCCGCGTGCACGTGCTGGGCGACCGCACGCGGCTGGTGCCGTCGGCGCGCCAGGCCGTGGAGCGCGTCGAGCGCGACACCGCGGCGGGCACCCGGCTCACGCTCAATCTCTGCATCTCCTACTCGTCCCGCGCCGAGCTCGCCCGCGCGGCGCGCCTCCTGGCCGAAGACGTGTTGCGGGGCGTGCGCCGCCTCGAGGACGTGGGGGAGGAGGCCGTCGCGGCAAAGCTCTACACCGCGCCCGGACCGGATCCCGATCTGCTGATCCGCACGTCCGGGGAGCGGCGGCTTTCGAACTTCCTGTTGTGGCAGCTCGCCTACACCGAGCTGTTCATCACGCCCGTGTTGTGGCCCGACTTCACGCGCGCCACGCTGTTCGAGGCCATTCTCGACTACCAGCGCCGCGAGCGGCGCTTCGGCAACGTGACCGCCTAGATGTCCGCCAACCTCCCCGTCCGGATCGCGGTCGCGGTCCCCGCCATCGCCGTCGCCGTCCTGGCCCTGTGGCTGGGCGGCTGGTGGCTCGCGGCCACCCTCGCCGCCCTCGGCGGCCTGGGGGCCTGGGAGGTGTACCGCCTGGCGCGGCGGCAGGGCATCGAGC
>JBOHSV010000347.1:0-2588 GCA_050921735.1 Gemmatimonadales bacterium
TCCTCCCCAGGCCCCCGCCGCGCCCGCGGCCGTGCGCGGCGGCGAGCTGCGGCGCGCCAAGGACACGGCGCAGACGCACATCGTCTTCGCCACCGATACCGTGCCATTCGCCGACCGGCGGAAGTACGCCCTCCTGGTGCTCGCCAACGTGTTCGGCGGCGGCATGTCCAGTCGCCTGTTCCAGCGCGTCCGCGAAGAGCTGGGGTTGGCGTACGCGATCTACGCGTACACGTCGTTCTACCGCCAGCGCGGCGTGCTGGGTGTCTACGTGGGGACCCAGCCCAAGACCGCGGCGCAGGCGACGGCCGCGATCCGCGAGGAGTACGGCCGGATCGCCCGCGAAGCCCTGCGCGGTGCCGCGCTGGCCGAGGCCAAACAGCAGACCCAGGGGCAGCTGATGCTCTCTCTGGAGGGCCCCGCCGCGCGGATGTATCGTTTGGCCGGCTCCGAGATCTATGAGGACCCGTATCGCAGCCTCGATCAAACGCTCGCCGAGCTGGCCGCGGTCGGCGAGGACGACGTGGCGGCGGTCGCGGCCGAGTTCTTCGCGCCCGAGCGGCAAACCCTCACCGTCCTCGGTCCGGAATCCCCCGGCTAGCGCCCCGGAGCGGACATGATCGTCGGCGTCCCCAAGGAAATCAAAACGGAAGAAAACCGCGTGGCGCTCGTGCCGGCGGGCGCCGAGGCGCTCGTCGCGGACGGGCACACCGTGCTGGTGGAGCGGGCCGCCGGGGTGGGCAGCGGGTTCCCCGACGAGGCCTACGGCGCCGCCGGCGCCACGCTCGCCGCCCGGGCGGACGAGGTGTGGGCCCAGGCCGAGCTGATCCTGAAGGTGAAGGAGCCGGTCGAGCCGGAGTGGCCGCGCATGCGGCCGGGCCAGGTCGTGTTCACCTACTTCCACTTCGCCGCGTCCGAGCCGCTGACGCGGGCCGTCATCGCGTCGCGCTGCATCGCCATCGCCTACGAGACCGTGCAGCTGCCGTCCGGGGAGCTGCCCCTGCTCACGCCGATGAGCGAAGTGGCGGGCCGTATGGCCGTCCAGGAAGGCGCGCGGTATCTGGAACGGGTCCACGGCGGGAGCGGCATCCTGCTCGGCGGGGTGCCGGGCGTCGTGCCCGCCGAGGTCGTCATCATCGGCGGGGGCGTGGTGGGCACCAACGCCGCGAAGATGGCGGCGGGTCTCGGCGCGCACGTCACCCTGCTCGACGTGTCGCTCGATCGCCTGCGCTACCTGTCCGACGTGCTCCCCGCCAACGTCGACCTCGTCTACTCCAACCGCCACAACCTGCTCGACGCCGTCAAGAAAGGCGATCTCGTGATCGGCGCGGTGCTGCTCCCCGGGGCCAAGGCGCCGAAGCTCGTCACGCGGGCCGACCTCAAGCTCATGAAGCCGGGCTCGGTCGTGGTGGACGTGGCGGTGGATCAGGGCGGGTGCATCGAGACCATCAAGCCCACCACGCACGACCAGCCGACCTACGTGGTGGACGGCATCGTGCACTACGCGGTGGCCAACATGCCGGGCGGCGTGCCCCGCACCTCGACGCTGGCCCTCACCAACGCCACCTTCGCCTATGCGAAGCGCCTGGCGCGCGCCGGGTGGAAAACGGCCTGTGCGGCGGACCGGGCGCTGTTCCTGGGACTCAATGTGGTCGAGGGCAAGGTGGTCTATCCCGGCGTCGCCGAGGCGTTCGGCCTGCCGCTCGTCGATCCGCAGACGCTCGTCTGACGTGGGGACCCGGCCGCTGGTATGGAGCGCCGGCTGGTGCGGACGGGCATCGCGCTGGCCTTGCCCCCGGGGTTCGAGGCGCAGGTGCGCCCGCGGTCCGGGCTCGCGCTGCGGCAGGGGATCGCGCTGGTGAACACGCCGGGCACGGTGGATGCGGACTATCGCGGGGAGCTGCTGATCCCGCTGATCAACCTCGGCAGGGAAGCGGTGGGCGTTCCCCGGGGGATGCGCATCGCGCAGATGGTGTTCCAGCGGGTGGAGGACGTCGAGCTCCTGGCGGTGGACGAGCTACCGACCACCGAGCGGGGGCAGGGGGGGTTCGGGAGCACCGGCGCGTGACTCCACCCGTCCTGTGCTATCACCGCATCGGCGGCCCGCTCGAGCTGGGTGTCACCCGGGTGGCGCGGTCGGTCTTCGAGCGGCAGATGCGGTCGCTGGTGAAAGCCGGCTGGGGGACCCTGACCCTGGACGAGTTCGCTCGCCCCGTGAAGGACCCACTACCCACACCCCACGCCCCACGCACTTTCCTGTTGACTTTCGACGACGGCTACGCGACGCTCGCCGAGCACGCCTACCCCCTGCTCGCCGAGCTCGGCTTCACCGCCACCACGTTTCTGGTCACGGATTACGTCGGAGGACTCAACGCCTGGGACGCGCGGTACACGTGGCGCCGACTCCGACATCTCGACTGGGATACCGTCGAGCGGTGGCAGGCGCGCGGGTTCGGTTTCGGTTCGCATGGTGCGACGCACGCGCGGCTGACCTGGCTCGATGACCGACGAGCGGCCGAGGAGCTGGGGCGCTCGCGCGGAGCCCTGGTGCGGCGGCTCGGGGCCCTGGCCGGGCGGGCGCTGGCGTACCC
>JBOHSV010000348.1:0-2349 GCA_050921735.1 Gemmatimonadales bacterium
GGTCCCGGCTGGCCACCGGCGGGCTGGGCGGGCGCCGGCGGTTGGGCCGGGGGGCCCATGACCTGCACGGCCGCCTGGCCCCGGCGCGATCCCACGCGCGCCTCGACGATCGCGACCCCGCCACCCACGCCGGTCACCGTCCCGCTATTGTCCACACGCGCGACGTTGACGTTGTTCGACGACCAGCTGAACCGGGCGGTTGGAATCACGTTGCCGATCCGGTCGAACGCCGTCGCCAGCAGGCCGGTGCGCTCCCCCACCCGCAGGGTCACCGACGGGGGCGCGACTTGGACCTCCGCGACGTTCTGCGCGCTGAGGATCCCCGGCAGGCCGATGAAAAGGGCGGCGGCGAGGCTGCGTGGGGCCATAGAGGCGGCAACGTACACCGGCGTAAGTCTCATTGTCAAGCCAACTTGTCACTTCGGTACGGTGATTCGGCCAGCACCGCGCACCTGGCCGTTCGCCCGGCCGTCGCGGCCCGCCGCTTGACGGCTCCGCCGTGGTGACGCCGAGCGGCGTGCGGACCGGCGCGGCCGCGCGGCGCCGCGAGCGCCTCGCTCAGCGCGTACGATGCGTCACAACATGGTGACTTGCGTTGAGGAGTTGGCGGGGTAAGCTATAGGCCACGCCCACGGACAACCAGCGGAGGAGAGATCCGATGCTCTTGCAACCGGAGTTCCAGGAGACGGGCTGGGGTGGCCCCGGGATGATGGAGCCGTCGTTCCCCTCGACGCCGCCGTCGCCCATGCCGGAGCCCGCCCGGTCGCCGTTCCTTCCGGAGGAGCCGCGGCCGGCGAAGCGCAAGCCCAAGAAGAAGAAGAAAGCCGCGAAACCGAAAGCCAGGAAAGCCAAGAAGAAGAAACCGGCGAAGAAGAAAAGGAAGGCGCCCAGAAAGAAGGCCAAGCGCGCCCGCGCCAAGGGGAAGAAGAAGGGCGGCAGGAAGCGCCGCCGCCGCTAGAACACACTGACCGTGGACTGCGGGAGCGTCTCGCGGATGGCCCGGGCCATCGCGTCGAGGCGCTCCCGCGGCACGTTCTGGACATCCGGCTCCGCGGCCGGGCGGTCCAGCGAATACAGGTGCACGACATCGGGGTCGGCGCGGGCGAGCAGCGGGAGCCACTGCGCGAGGGCGGCGTCACTCGACCCGTCCCAGTCCGGCGCCCGCACGACCATGGCCTGCACGGTGTAGGGCTTGAGCCGGCGGTACGCTGCGGCCAGCCGCTCGGCGTCGTAGGCGACCCCGTTGACGCGCCCGGGCGGCCCGGGGTCGAGTTTCATCATGCGGGCGTCCAGGCGGCGCAGGGCCGCGTTTACGACCGGCCGCTCGCTCGCCAGCCCGTTCGACAGGATCCCCACCCGCGCGACGCGGGCCAGCTCATCCCGCACGCCCAGCACGCGGTCCACGACCACCGCGAACCGCGGATGCAGCGTCGGCTCGCCGTTCCCGGCCAGGGTGATCCAATCGGGGGATTCCGGCAGGTGCTCCAGGGCGCGCCGCAGGCTGTGCGCGACTTCGTCCGGCGACGGCCAGCGCGCGCCCGGCGCCCTGGCCGTGTTGAAGCCGCACTCGCAGTACGGGCAGTCGAAGGTGCAGAGCTTGGACCCCGGCGGGATGAGGTTGAGGCCGAGGCTCGTGCCGAGACGGCGCGAGCGGACGGGGCCGTAGACGATCGTCTCCCAGAGGTAACCGCCCCCTGACGGTCGCGGGGTTGCGCCACCCATATCTCAAGGTACGTTGTCCGAATCCCCGAGCGAAGAGGTGTTGTGGTACGTGGTACGTGGTGTGTCGCGGCCGTGGTCGCGGCCTGCTCGGCACCGGGGCACCCGGTGTCCGACCCCGCTGTGGAGATCGCCGCCATGCTCGACCGGTCGGCGGCCGCCTGGAACCGGGGCGACCTGACGGGATTCATGGACGACTACGCGCGCGACTCGCTCACGAGCTACGTGTCGGGGCGGCGCGTGCTGTACGGCTGGCAGACGCTGCACGACCGGTACCGGGCCCGGTATTTCGCGCCCGGGACGTCCCGCGATTCGCTCGCCTTCGACGCCCTGCGCGTGCGCGCCCTCGGCGCCGACGCGGCCTTCGCCACGGCGCGATTCGCGCTCCATCGCGGCGACTCCGTCGTCGCGAGCGGCCCGTTCACGCTCGTGCTCGAGCGGCGCGGCGGCCGGTGGCAGATCGTCCACGACCACACCTCGGCGGACCCGACCCCGTGACGTTGCGCGTTTCCCGTTTCTCGCTGCTGACGGTGCTCGTGCTCTCCGCCTGCCGCGCGCCGGGCGACGGCGTCATCGCGCTCGAGGGCGCCACGCTCATCGACGGCTCCGGCGGCCCGCCGACCCGGGACG
>JBOHSV010000349.1:0-2648 GCA_050921735.1 Gemmatimonadales bacterium
CCGGTCTGCTCGGCGCGGCCCGCCTGGCGCGCCGAGAACGACCGCACCAGCCCCATGAGGTCCCCGGCCGGCTGGCGCGCGGCGGCCGAGCGGGCCAGGGCCTCCCCGTCACGCCCCAGGTCCTTGAGCGCATGCGCCAGCGCGTAATCCACCTGGATGACGGACTGCAGCTGCTTGATGCGGTTGACCAGCAGCCGGTCCTCGACGGTGAGGGCCTCGAGCCGCTCCAGGCGGCGGTGATACTGAAAGGCGGCATCGGCCGCCGCCCGGAATTGCAGCCGCGCCGCGGCGGCGGGCGCGGAGAGGTACTGCTCCGCGGCGCGAATCTCGTCGAACACCGACGTGACGAGCCCGCTCCCGACCTCGGTGGCCAACCGGAGCGACTCGAGCTCCCGCGTCACCGCGCCCCGCATCTCCCCCAGCACGCCCGCGCCGATGAGCGCCGCCGCCGCGAGCCCGACCAGCAGGACGCCCAGCGCTCCGACCACCCGCCAGCGGATCGTGTTGGCGAGCGCCGCGAGCGCCGTCATTGCGCGGACTCGGTCACCAACCGGCCCTCGCGCACGACCCCGATCACGACCGTCTTGGCGGGCACGTCGCCCTGCGCATCGAACGCGATCGTCCCGGTGACACCCTCGAACGGCGCCCGCCCGGCGCCCACCGAGGCCACGTAGTCGCGGATCGCCGCGCGGTCGGTGCCGGCGGCGCCGATCGCCTGCGCCAGGAGGTGCACGATGTCGTACGCGCCGGCGCCGCGGTGATCGGGGAGCTGCCCGGGGTAGGCGCGCACGTAGGCTTCCACGAACGCCTGGTTGCGGGCGCCCGGCCGGTCCGGCAGGTAGGCCGTGGCCACGCGAACGCCTTCGGCGAGCGGCCCGCCGTGCTCGACGCCCGCGAGCGCGTCCCCGCCCACCACCGGCCAGCGGATACCCAGGCGGGCCATTTCCCGCAGCGCGAGCTCCGCCATGCGCGCCTCGACGGCGAGCACCAGCACGTCCACGCCCCCGCCCCCGCCCCCGCCCCCGCCCCCGCGCATGCGCGACAGATAGGGCTCGAGCGACGGCGTCGTGGGCAGCGCGGGGTCTTCCGCCCGGACGGTGCCGCCGATGCGGGCAAACTCCGTGACGAACGTGCGGCGGATGCCGCGGCCGTAGTCGTCGTTGACGTAGATCACGCCGGCTGTCCGCGCCGCGAAGGTCTGGCGCGCCAGCCGGGCCAGCCGGGGTCCGTGGCTGAGGTCGCTCGGGCAGACGCGGAAGAAATACGGCGAGATGCCGCTGAGATCGGGACTCGAGGCGGACGGCGAGACCAGCACCACGGGGTCGGCCCCACCGCCGTACACCCGCACGGCGGCGATCGAGGCCGCCGACGTCAGGTGGCCGATCACGGCCACGATCGAGGGATCCTCGCGCAGCGTCTGGGCCACGCGCACGGCCACGGAATCGCGGGCGCTGTCGTCCGCGAACACCAGCTCGAGCGGGCGGCCGCCGATCCCGCCGCGCCCGTTGATCTCGCGCTCGGCGAGCTGCGCCGCCTGCTTCATCGCCACGCCGCGCGGCTGGGAGAACGGCCCCGCCACGCCGACGCGGATGGGCCCGGCGTCGCCGCCGCAGGCCGCGATCCACACCAGGGCGCAGGCGAGCGCAAGCGGTCTCAAGTTTCCTCCGGAGCGGGGCGCAGGCGACGCGAAGACGGACATGGGGTGGGCGCGGCCCTTAGGTTATCCCGCGCCCGGCCGGACCGCAACGGCGCGGTGGCCAGCCGGCCCGATGGGGGATAAGTTGCGCGCATGGACCCGATGCGCCGCCTGTGCGGGTTCACCGCCGCGCTGGAGCAGCTGCTCGGCGCCCGCACAGCCGCCCGCTTCGAGGAGCGCTGGAGCGAGCACGGACTCGACACGCTGGGGTGGCAGGCCCTGGCCGCGGCCCGCCGCCACCCGGGCGCCCGGCTCGTGCCTCCGCTCGCCGAGCTCGACCGCACGCTGTTGGCGGTGCTGGACCACGCCCGCACCCTGGGCGATGCCCACGTCGAGACGTTCCGCGTGGCCGAGCTCGAGCGGCTGCAGCACGCCGCCGCCGCGGCGCTCACCGGCGCGCGCTGGGGGACGGCCGGTCTGCGCACGGTCGTCGCCGACACCGCCGCGCCGCTCGCCCGGCGCTACTACGCCTTCCTGGCGCTCGCCGAGCGGCACCCGGACAGCGCCTGGCCGCTGTTCCAACGCTACCTGCTCACGCCCGGCGCCCATCACGCGTTCGTCGGCGTGGCTGCGGAGGCGGCGCGCTTCTACGAAGGGCAGGCGAATGTCTTGGTGGACTTGTTCGAGCGTATCCGCGGCGATCAGCTGCTGCGCCGCTTCCTGAGTCCCCGCATTCTGGAATCCCTCTACGTGCTGGGCGACACCCTGGCCCTCCCGCTCCTGCAGGAGCTGCTGATCACCGGGCATACCGACCCGGACCCCGAGCGGTGCGAGGTGACCCGGGCCCTCGTGGTGGTGCGCAAGCTGACGGGCCGCGTGCCGCCGAGCGCCAAGTTCCCCGACACCGAGGACCCCGAGGTCCGGCGCCGCCTGGACGACGCCGAGCGGCGGTTCGAGGATCAGCGCGACCGGCTCACGCCGGTGACGGTGATTTAGAGTGCGCGGTGCGCCG
>JBOHSV010000350.1:0-4001 GCA_050921735.1 Gemmatimonadales bacterium
GGATGATGCGGGGTGGTTCCGGCAAGCGCTGCGGCGATGACGCTGCCAAGGGAGCCGACCCGCGTGACGAAGAGGTCCGCGCGCTTCGTGCGCGCATTCAAGAGCTTGAGCGACGGGAGGTGTCGACGAGAGGGGTCCGCGAGTAGTTCGCGCCCTGCCAAAGGAACGACAGACGAGCCAGGGGAGTCCATGGTCGAAACCGCTCCGAGCAAGACCGAGTACGTCTGCCCGATGCATCCCGAAATCGTGCGCGACGGCCCCGGCGCGTGCCCGGTTTGCGGCATGGGGCTCGAGCCGCGCACGGTCACGCTTGAGGAGGAAGAGAACCCCGAGCTGGCCGACATGCGCCGCCGGTTCTGGGCGAGCGCTGTGCTCACGATCCCGGTGCTCGGCATCGCCATGGCGGACTACCTCCCGGGGAATCCGCTGCCCCACGTCGCGCCGCGTGCCCTCTGGTCCTGGCTCGAGTTCCTCCTCGCATCGCCCACCGTGCTCTGGGGCGGCTGGCCGTTCTTCGTGCGTGGCTGGCACTCAGTCCTGACGCGGAACCTCAACATGTTCACGCTCATCGGTCTGGGTGTCGCGGTGGCGTACGGCTACAGCGTCGCCGCGCACCTCGCGCCGGGGCTCTTCCCCGCCGGTTTCCGCAACGAGGCCGGAGCAGTCGGCGTGTACTTCGAGGTCGCAGCCGCCATCGTGACCCTCGTGCTCCTGGGTCAGGTCCTCGAGCTCAAGGCAAGAAGCCGCACCAGTGCCGCCATCAAGGCCCTCCTCGGCCTCGCCCCCAAGACCGCGCGGCGGCTCAATGCCGACGGCACCGAACAGGATGTGCCCCTCGATCAGGTCCGGCCGGGCGACCGGCTCCGGGTCCGGCCCGGCGAGAAGGTGCCTGTGGACGGCGTCGTGCTCGATGGCTCGAGCGCGGTCGACGAATCCATGATCACCGGCGAGCCGATCCCGGTGGAAAAGCGCTCGGGCGAGCGCGTGATCGGCGCGACGGTGAACGGCACGGGGTCGCTCGTGATGCGCGCCGAGCGGGTGGGCGCCGAGACGATGCTCGCCCGGATCGTCCGGATGGTGGCCGAGGCGCAGCGCAGCCGCGCGCCGCTCCAGAAGCTGGCCGACCGGGTCGCGGCATACTTTGTACCGGCCGTGGTTGTCGTCGCCATGCTGACGTTCGGCGCCTGGGGGCTGCTCGGCCCAGAGCCGAGGTTGGCACACGCGCTCGTCAACGCGGTGGCCGTGCTGATCATCGCCTGCCCCTGCGCCTTGGGGCTCGCGACACCGATGTCCATCATGGTGGCAAGCGGCAAGGGTGCGATGGCGGGGGTGCTGTTCAAGAACGCCGAGGCCATCGAGGTGCTGCGCGAGGTGGATACGCTCGTGCTGGACAAGACTGGCACGCTCACGGTGGGCAAGCCCGCACTGACCGGAATCGAGGCGGCGCCCGAGTGGAAAGAGGGCGAGGTGCTGCGCCTAGCGGCGAGCCTGGAGCGCGGCAGCGAACACCCGCTAGCCGCCGCGATCGTTGATGGGGCGGGCGCGCGCGACCTCGCGCTCACTGAGGCTTCGGGCTTTCAGTCGCACACCGGCAAAGGCGTCACCGGCCGAGTCGCCGGCCGGGAAGTGGCGCTGGGCAACCGGCGGCTGATGGACGATCTCGGCATCACCGTGGGCCAGCTTGCCGAGCGGGCCGAAGTCCTCCGGCGCGACGGAAGCACCGTGATGTTCGTCGCGGTGGACCGGGCGTCCGCGGGGCTCCTCGCAGTGGGCGACCCCGTCAAGGAGACCACGCCGGACGCGATCCGCCGGCTGCACGAGGAGGGGATCCGGATCGTCATGCTCACGGGTGACAACCGGACCACCGCCCGGGCCGTGGCCGGCGCGCTCGGCATCGACGAAGTGATCGCCGAAGTGCTGCCGGACCAGAAAGCGGACGTCGTAAAGCGCTTGCAGGACGACGGGCGTACGGTGGCCGTGGCGGGTGACGGGATCAACGACGCGCCGGCGCTCGCACAGGCGAACGTGGGGATCGCGATGGGCACGGGGACCGACGTGGCGATGGAGAGCGCCGGCATCACACTGGTGAAGGGCGACCTCGGTGGGATCGTGCGCGCGCGCCGGCTGAGTCGCGCGACGGTGGGGAACATCCGCCAGAACCTGTTCCTCGCCTTCGTATACAACACGGTCGCGGTGCCGATCGCCGCTGGGGTGCTCTACCCGTTCTTGGGGATTCTCTTGAGTCCCATCATCGCCGCGGCCGCTATGAGCTTCAGCTCGGTATCGGTCGTCGGCAACGCGCTGCGGCTGGGGCGGGTGGCGCTATAACGTACGCCGAACCGCCGGCCCAGCCGGAGGTGGCCATCGTGTTCACGTCGCTGCCGTTCGCGCTGGTGGGCGGCGTGTGGCTCATGTGGGCGGCGGGCTACAACCTGTCGGTCGCCGTGGCGGTGGGGTTCATCGCCCTCGCGGGCGTCGCCGCCGAGATCGGCGTGGTGATGCTGGTCTACCTCGACCGTGCGTGGGGGAGCCGGGCTGACGGCGAACCCGTTGAGCATACCATCGAGCGAGGCGCCGTGCTGCGCGTGCGGCCGATTCTCATGACTGCGACGGCGGTGACCCTCGGCCTCGTGCCGATCATGTGGACGCATGGCACAGGGGCGTCGGTGATGCAGCGGATCGCGGCCCCGATGATCGGGGGGATGGTCACGGCGACCGTGCTGACGCTCGTGGTGATCCCCGTGCTTTACTTCCTGTGGCGCGGGCGGCAGTTCCGGCGGGCCGTGGCGATCAACGGTCCATGAGACTCGTCGCCATGGCCGTGGTCGCGGGGCGACGGCGCGCCTTGCATCAAGGATGTATTATTTGTACATTTCGTATGTACATGCTGGTGGAGCATCCATGCGCCGGAGTCGCGCAAGAAACAGAGGGTCGGGCCCGCAGGAGGGCCATGACGAGACGCTCAAGCGCAAGAACTATCGCCTGCACCAGGCGAAGCTGGACACGGCCCAGAGGCTGCTCGGCACGAAAACCGAGACCGAGACGATCGAGCGTGCTTTGGATCTCGTCGCATTCGGTGAACGCCTGGCAACGGCGACCGAGCGTGCCCGGGGACGCCCCTGGAACGACCTCTTCGGGGAGATGAAAACGTCCGGCGCCAAGGCGAAGCCGTAAGTGCCCAAGTACGTGATCGACACGAACCTCTACGTTGAGGCGATCACGACGGATGAAGGGAACGAGGCGCTCGCCGCATTCCAGCGGCGCTTCGCTCCCTTTCTCTTTCAGCATTCCACCGTAGCCCAGGAGATCCTGGCCGGCGGCCGAGGGGAAGCCCGCTACCGCGAGTATTACGAGGACTGGATCGCCCCGTTCGAGGATCTCGGTCGCGTCATCGTGCCCAGCCACGGGTCCTGGGTGCGGGCGGCGCTGATCATGGTCCGGCTCGTGGAGAGTGGAAGGATGCGCCCCGGGGGATTCAGCCGGAGCTTCCTCAACGACTGTCTGATTGCGGCGTCGGCGCGGGAGCACGGATTCGTCCTCGTGACGCGAAACACGACGGACTTTGCACTCATCGGGCAGGTCGAGCCCCGGCTGGAGTACACTCCGCCGTGGCCGGAATGGAGAGCGCCGGCGTGACGCGCGTCAAAGGGGACCTCCACGGGGATCGGACGTTCCACGGCGCTCGTGCCGCCGGGACGAGCGGATCGTGGTTCGATTGGGCCGCCCGTGAGTGTTGCGCACTTCGGCGACAGTCACGGGCGGCGCCAGCCAGTGACTATTGCCGCACGAACAGCGTCCCGCCACCCGCTTCCTTATTGAAGTTGATCACGTCCGCGATCGCGAGGCGCACACCTTCGTGAAAGCCGCCCGGGGTGAAGACCTGGGGCAGCTGGCACGTGATCCTCAGCACGCCGTCGAAACCGGTTCCGCCCGCAGCGGGCGAGAGGTGCACTTTGATCTCGGCGACGCCCGCCTCGAAGTCCGGCGGAAACCCGGGCACT
>JBOHSV010000351.1:0-7338 GCA_050921735.1 Gemmatimonadales bacterium
GGCCTACGCCGACTGGCGCCGCCGGCCGCTCGCCGCTCGCGCGGAGACGTTGCGCGCCGCGGGCCGCCGCCTGCGGGAGCGCAAGGCCGACTACGCCCGGATCATGGCGCTGGAGATGGGGAAGCCCGTCGTCCAGGGCGAGGCGGAGGCCGAGAAGTGCGCCTGGGTGTGCGACTACTACGCCGAAAACGCCGAGACGTTTCTCGCCCACGTCGCCCGTCCCACCGACGCCCGGTCGAGCTACGTCCGGTTCGACCCGCTGGGGCCCGTGCTCGCCATCATGCCGTGGAACTTCCCGTTCTGGCAGGTGTTCCGGTTCGCCGCCCCCGCGCTCGCGGCCGGCAACGCCGGCATCCTGAAGCACGCGTCCAACGTGCCGCGCTCGGCGCTCGAGATCGAGCGCATCTTCCTGGAGGCGGGCGTCCCCAAGGGCGTGTTCCAGACCGTGCTGGTCGGTCCCGAGCGCGTGGCGGAGCTCATCGCCGATCCCCGCATCCGCGCCGTGACGCTCACCGGCAGCGACCGCGCGGGCAGCCAGGTGGCGGAGCAGGCCGGGCGGCACCTCAAGAAGACCGTGCTCGAGCTGGGCGGGAGCGACCCATTCATCGTGCTCGCCGACGCCGATCTGGCGCAGGCGGCGGAGACCGCCGCGCAGGCCCGCCTCGTGAACAGCGGCCAGAGCTGCATCGCCGCCAAGCGGTTCATCGTCGTGGAGCCAGTGCTCGAGCCGTTCCTCGAGCGGTTCACCGCCGCGCTGCGCGCCCGGCGCGTGGGCGACCCGCTCGATCGTGCCACCGAAGTCGGCCCACAGGCGCGCGTGGACCTGCGCGACGCGCTGCACCGCCAGGTGCGGGAGTCCGTCGAGCGCGGGGCCCGGCTGCTACTGGGAGGTGAGGTGCCGCCGGGCAAGGGGGCGTTTTACCCGCCCACCGTGCTGGCGGCGGTGGAGCCCGGCATGCCGGCGTTCGACGAAGAGACCTTCGGCCCCGCGGCGGCGGTGATCCGGGCGAAGGACGAGGCGGACGCCGTGCGCCTCGCCAACGCCTCGGCCTATGGGCTCGGGGCTTCGCTCTGGACGAACGACCGGGAGCGGGGAGAGCGCCTGGCGGGGGACATCGAGGCCGGCGCCGTGTTCATCAACGGGCTCGTGAAGTCCGACCCGCGACTCCCCTTCGGCGGCGTCAAGCGCTCGGGCTACGGCCGGGAGCTGTCGGAGTTCGGCATCCGGGAGTTCGTCAACATCAAGAGCGTCTGGGTGCGCTAGCGCCGGCGTGACCGGCGCTTGGTCCGCTGCATCTCCCGCCGCGCGGCGGCGGCGCCCGCGGCGATCCCCGCCACCACGGCCGCTTTGCCCGCGGCCTTGAGCACGGTGGCGGCCCGCCGCAGCCGCTGCTTGAGGCGGCGTCGACGCGCCGCGCTCTCGGCGCGCTTCCGGGCTTCCTTGATCAGCCGGTCGGCCTCGCGGACCGCCGCCGTCGCGGCCTGCTTGGCGCGCTGCGCCGCGCGGATCGCGGCCTGTTTCCAGCGGTCATTGGTCGCAGTCTTCCGTGCCATGACAGTCCTCCTTTCACGCGCAATATAGCACCGCCGCGCCGCGGACCCGACCGGCTCGGAGATCGTCGAGCGCGTCGTTCGCGCGCGCCAACGGGTACGGCGTGACCGTCATGCGCACGGGCACGGACGGCGCGAGGGCGAAGAAGTCCAACCCGTCCGTGCGCGCGAGGTTCGCGACCGACCGGATGACGCGCTCGCCCCACAGGAGGGCGTAGTCGAACGCCGGGATCTCGCTCATGTGAATGCCGGCGCACACCACGGTCCCACCCTTTACGACCGCGCGGAGCGAGACCGGCACGAGCGCGCCGACGGGCGCGAAGACAATTGCGGCGTCGAGCGGCTCGGGCGGCCGCTGGTCGGACCCTCCCGCCCACTCGGCGCCCAGCTCGCGCGCGAACGCCTGCCCTTCGGCATCGCCCGGCCGGGTGAAGGCGAACACCCGGCGCCGCTGGTGGCGCGCGACCTGCGCCACGATGTGCGCCGCCGCCCCGAAGCCGTAGAGGCCGAGCCGCGGCGCGTGGCCCGCGGCGACGAGCGCCCGGTAGCCGATGAGCCCGGCGCACAACAGCGGCGCCGCGGCGGCGTCGTCGTAACCCTCCGGGAGTGGAAGGCAGAACCGCTCGTCGGCGAGCGTTAGCTCGGCATAGCCCCCGTCCCGCTGGTAGCCCGTGAACCGCGCGCGGTCGCACAGGTTCTCGCGCCCCGTGCGGCAGTAGCCGCACTCGCCGCACGTCCAGCCGAGCCACGGGACGCCCACACGCGCGCCGGGCCGGAAAAGCTGCGCCGCCGGGCCGCCCCGCTCCACGGTACCCACGATCTCGTGGCCCAGCACCAGGGGGAGCTTGGGGTCGGGGAGGTCGCCGTCCGCGACGTGGAGATCCGTGCGGCACACGCCGCACGCGCGCACGCGGATCAGGACATCGTGAGGTCCCGGCTCGGGAGTGGGAAGGTCAGCCGCGACGAGCGGCCGGCCGGCCGCCTCGAGCAGCATGGCCCGCATGTCAGGGCCGCGCCCGCTCCGTCTTCCAGAAGTCGATCCCACCCGCCATCTGTCCGACGTCTGCGGCCGCCACCCGCCGGCGGGCGGCGAGGTCGATCACCTCCACCGTCCCGGGCTCGGCGCCGATCCCCTCCACCGACACGAACGCGTACCGGTCGTCGGGCGAGACCACCACGCCATGAACGATCTTCCGGATGGTGGAGATCCGCACGACCTCCGCGCCGGTCGCCGCGTCGAACACGGACACCGACTGGCCGCGCTTGTTGGTGGCAAGCAGCAGCTTTCCGTCGTGCGTGACGGCCAGGTTGTAGACCCCGTCGCCCGCCGCGATGCGCCGGGTCACGGCCCACGACCCGATGTCCAGCACGACGATCTCGTTCGACTTGTTGCACGCGACGAACACCCGCTCGCCGTCCGCCGAGGGTTGGGCCCAGGTGGGCGAACAGCTCGCGGTGTGGGGTGTGGGGTGTGGTGTGTGGGCAGGCGAAGTCTGGACCGCGGGGAGCCCGGTGAAGCCCTGCTCGGCGCCTCGCGCGACGCGGAACGAGCGCGCCACGGCGAACGTCCGCGTGTCGATCTCGACCACGAGGTCGTCCATCATGCACGCGGAGTACTGCTTCGTGCCCTGCGGGTTCACGCGCGAGCCGTGCGGCATGACGCAGGTCGGGATGCGGGTCAGCTCCAGCATCGAATCGGTGGCCACCACCGACACCGACGACGGCACCATGTCGCCGTGCAGATTGAAGTTCACCACGAGCGCGAAGTAGCCGTCCGGCGTGAGCTGCAACGTGGCGGGAAAGTAGCCGAGCGTGGCGCGGCCAACCGGGCGGCCCGTCTCGGCGTCGAGCTTCCAGAGGTAGCCGAACGGGTTGCCGTGCGCCGTCGAGACGAACAGGTGCCGGCCGTCGGGCGACACGGCGAGTCCGTGGGGGCCGTCGGGGTCCGTGGGCATCAGCCCGACGGGGAATTCCCGATCCACCCGGGCGCCGGCGGGACCGAAGCGCACCAGCGAGATCCGGTCGGCGGCCTCGGCGGCCACGAACACGAGGTAATCCGTCTGCTGAGCGTGCGCGCCCAGCGCCGTGCTGAGCAGCAGCGTCACAATCATGAATATGGGTCTCATGCGTACCATGGTCTCCCCGTAAGCGCCGGGCCGCCGTAGATTTTGCAATCTAACCCTTCAATCCCGGGATACGCCGATGATCGCCTATGTCGTCAGCGCCGTGATCGCGGCGCAGCAATCGCCGCAGACGCCCCAACTCCTGCCGTCCCCGATCGCCGACGTGGTCGTTACCCCCAACGGAGCCGTGCTGACCCCGGGCGACACCGTCCGGCTGCGTGCCGAGGCGCGCGACTCCGCGGGCCGGCCCGTGGCGGCCGCCCGCATCCGGTACTTCCCGGGCGGCGGGTACTTCGAGGGCGACGTGGACTCGACCGGCCTGGTGACGGCGGGCTCGACGGGGAGCATCGCGGTGACCGTCGCCGCCCTGTTGCCCGGTGCCCGGCCCGCCTACAAACGCGTGGAGGTCCGGGTGGTGCCGGGCCCGGCGGCGCGGATCGCCATCGCGCCGGCCGTGGCCAGGCTCGTAGCGGGGCAGCGCGTGCGGCTCGGCGCCACCGTCTATTCCACGTCCGGTGACGAGCGCGACGACGGGCCGACGTGGCGCAGCTCGAACCCCGGGGTGGCGCGCGTGGACGGACACGGCGTCCTGACCGGTGTCGCCCCCGGGCGAGCCGTGGTGAGCGCCTCCGTGGGGGACGTGACTGAGCGCTTCTCGACGCAGGTCGTCGCCAACACCATCGCGACGGTCGAGATCTTGCCGCGCGACGTGACGGCGCGGCAGGGCGACGTGATCCGGTTTCGCCTCCGGGCGCTGGACCGCGCCGGTCGCGAGATCGCGGGCCTCACGCCCACGTGGAGCTTCTCCCCCGGTCACGGCGTGATCGAGCCGGACGGCCGGTTCGTGGGCTACGAGGCCGGGGACTATCTCGTGACGGCGAGCTTCGGGCGGGCCAGCGGGCAGGCACCGGTGACGTTGACGCGGCGCGACGTACGCCGCCCCGTGGAGGTGGTGGGCCGCGTGCCGCGCACGCTGTTCACCACCGAGGAGGTGTGGATCCATCCGAACGGCCGGATCGCATATCTCGGGACCGGCTCGGGCGGCGACCGCATGTACGCGATCGACATCCGCGATCCGGCCAACCCCGTCGTGACCGACTCGGTGATGGCCAACACCCGGCGCGTGAACGACATCATGACCACGCCCGACGGCCGGTTTCTGGTGTTCACGCGCGAGGGCGCCGCCGACCGCCGTAACGGAATCGTGATCTGCTCGCTTGAGGACCCGGCCCATCCCAAGCCCATCGCCGAGTTCACCGAGGGCGTGACGGCGGGCGTGCACTCGGCATTCGTGTACCGGCAGGAGCGCTACGGGACCCACGTGTACCTCACGAACGACGGGACGGGGGCGCTGCACGTGGTGGACATCGGCGACCCCTATCGGCCGCGCGAGGTCGCCCAGTGGCGCACGCCGCGGGCCGACGCGGGGCGCACGTTGCACGACGTGGACGTGCAGGACGGGCTCGCGTATCTGTCGTACTGGAACGACGGGCTCGTGATCCTGGACGTGGGGAACGGCATGGCGGGCGGCAGCCCGGCCAACCCGCAGCTCGTCTCGCAGTACAAGTACGATCTCAACGCGCTGTACAAGGACGTGGAGCTGCGGCACGGACCGGGGTTCATCCGCGGGACGCACACCGCCTGGCGGCACAAGAACTACGTGTTCATCGCCGACGAGGTGTTCCCGGCGGGGCAGGTGGAAGGCGCAAAGGACGCCGCGGCGGGCCGCGCGTTCGGGCGGCTTCAGGTGATCGACGTGACCGACATCAAGCAGCCGCGGTCGGTGGCGTGGTACGAGCCGGAGTACGGCGGCGTGCACAACGTGTGGGTGGCGGGCGACACGCTCTACCTCGGCGCCTACAACGCCGGGTTCCATGCGTTCGACGTGTCGGGGGAGCTGCTGGGCGACCTGCGGGCGCAGCAACGCGAGATGGTGCACCTCAACACGGCCGACATGGACGGCAAGGTGCAGAACACGGCGATGACGTGGGGGGTGGTGGTGAAGGACGGCCTGGCGTACGTGAACGACATGTACAACGGGCTGTGGATCGTGCGGATCAAGCCGCCGATCGCCGCGCCGCCCCTTCCCTGAGGCGGCAAAGGGCGGCTAGGAGCGGCAGCCGGTGCCGCCTCTTGCCGCCCCCGGCCGGCGCTTCCTCACGGGCCCCCGCTCGACACCGGTGGCGCCGGAGCGACAGTGCCCTGGCCCCGGTCGAACGGGATGCACGCGTCCGGGGTCGCAATTGCCGGCGCGACGTCCGTGCCGTCGGTCATGCTGCGATAACGGACCGCGCAACCAGACACCGTGCCCGGGTCACTCCAAACCTGTTGCCAGCCGTCGGCATCGTCCCGCCACGTCCAGGCCACCGTGCCGACGCCTTCCCCGCTCACGAGTTGCGCGCCGTCTGCGGACGCGCCAAACCAGAAGACCCTGTCGGGGACAGCCCATAGGAGCGTGTCCCGCCCGTTCGCGAGATCGACGGCCCAGAGCTCCGCGCGCGCTCGTGCCCGACACACGCTGGATCTGGATCCCGCCCTCGATCGGCCGGAACTCGTCCCGCAGCGTCTGCTGGGGCACGTAGGGCCCGGTCACCTCGAACTCGAGTGCCTCGGCGGGTACCGCGAGATCCTGCGCGATGGCGCGGCGCTCCTCTGCGTACACGAGGGCGCCCCGGCTCGACCCGTGCGTCCTGTGCACGTCGGACAACCCCGTCGGGTCGCGCTCGTACAGGCACGCGAGAACGGAAACCAG
Source organism: Gemmatimonadales bacterium (assembly GCA_050921735.1). GTDB lineage: Bacteria > Gemmatimonadota > Gemmatimonadetes > Gemmatimonadales > GWC2-71-9 > DATLXT01. The sequence goes on from JBOHSV010000351.1 coordinate 6,427, forward strand.
TCCCATGGTCGCCAGGGCGCTGGCACGAGAACGGCGTTGCTTGGGGTTCATCAGGACCTCCCTTGAGCCGACCGGCTACGACTCCTTGCTCCGCTCTCCCACAGACGCGAGTGAGCCAAGGTCGAGCACGCCGTCGCCACCGGCGATCCGCAGAGCGTACTTGGCGCGGTGGTATAACTGCAGTATACTCTAGGTATGAAAACAGCAATCTCGATCCCCGACACCGTGTTCACCGCCGCCGACGCGCTAGCGCGCCGGCTCGGCGTATCCCGCAGTCGCCTGTACGCCACCGCCCTCGCCGAGTACGTCGCCAAGCACCACGCCGCCAAGGTCACAGAGCGGCTGAATGCCGTCTACGGGTCCCAGCCGAGCGACCTCGACCAGGGTGTGCGGCAGGCACAGCACCGGATGCTCAGCCGGAGCGAGTGGTAATCCAGCGGGGAGAGATCTGGTGGGCGGACCTCGCAGAGCCCCGCGGCTCCGAGCCCGGATATCGGCGACCCCTGCTCATCGTGCAGGCCGACGCGTTCAACCGCAGCCGGATCGCAACCACGATCGGAGTCGTGGTCACCTCGAACTTGGCCCTGGTCGAGGCCCCCGGCAACGTCCTCTTGCCCAAGCGCGCGTCCGGCTTACCGAAGGACTCGGTCGCCAACGTCTCGCAGGTCGTCACGGTAGACCGCGCGACGCTCACCGAGCCGGCGGGCAAGCTGTCGGGTGACCTCATGGCAGCCGTCGACAGGGGGCTTCGCCTGTCCCTGTCCCTGTGAGGCGAGCTGCCTGCCATCACCCTCCGCCGCCACTCAGGTAGTCCAGTACCACCTGCGTCATCGCCCTAATCCCCACCGGTATCGCCGAGTCGTCCGCCGTGAACGTCGGCGTGTGGTGGTCGCCCGACGTCGTGCCCGGCTT
>JBOHSV010000352.1:0-3227 GCA_050921735.1 Gemmatimonadales bacterium
GCCGCACCCAGCATGGCGTACGCGACGGCCGTGTTGCCGCTCGAGGCGTCGAGCACGCGCTTCGTCGGCAGCGCACCGCGCGCCAGCCCGTCCCGCAGGATGAACAGCGCGGCGCGGTCCTTGACGCTGCCGCCGGGGTTGAGCCACTCGGCCTTGAGAAAGACGGGCGGACGAGGTCGGACGGAGGCGGACGGGGACGGAAGGGGAAGGAGCGGCGTATTGCCGACCAGGCTCCACAAGGCCGGCTCACGCGCTCCCACCCTGTCCGCCCCTGTCCGTCTCCGTCCGCCCCTGTCCGTCGTAGCTCTCACTCCGCCCCCTTCGCGATCGGCGCGCCGACCAGGTTCCCCCACTCCGTCCACGAGCCGTCGTAGTTCCTCACCTTCTTCACGCCGAGCAGATACTTGAGGGCGAACCACGTGTGGCTCGAACGCTCGCCGATGCGGCAGTACGCGATCACCTCCCGGTCCTGCCCATCGATGACGCCGGCCGCCTGGTACAGTCGCTCCAGCTCCGCCCGCGGCTTGAAGGTCCCGTCGGGCGCCACCGCCTGGCTCCACGGCACGTTGCGGGCGCCGGGGATATGCCCGCCGCGCTGGGCGGTCTCCGGCAGGCCTGGCGGCGCGATGATGTCCCCCGTAAACTCGGCGGGCGAGCGAACGTCCACGAGCACCTTGCCCCCGGCCGAGAGCGCCCGCTCGACCTCCGGGCGCCGCGCCCGCAACGCGGAACGCGGACCCTTGGGGACCGGATAGTCCGTGCGGGCCACGCTGGGGCGCTCCGTCACCAGCGGGCGGTGCTCCGCCGCCCACTTGGCCCGGCCGCCGTCCATCAGCTTCGCCGCCTCGTGCCCGTAGAGCTGTAGCAGCCAGAACCCGAACGCCGCGAACCAGTTGTTGTGGTCGCCGTACAGCACGACCGTCGTTCCCGGCTCCACGCCCGCCTCGCCCAGCAGCCGCGCGAACGCCGCCGGGTCCGGGATATCGCGCCGGACCGGATCGTTGAGCTGGGACTGCCAGTTCCAGGCCACGGCGCCCGGGATGTGACCCTGGTCGTAGGCGGTCGTGTCCACGTCGACTTCGATCAGCCGCACGCGGTCATCGCCTCCATGCTGGGCCACCCAGTCGGTGGTCACGAGAACCTCGGGATACGCATACGTCATGACGACCTCCAAATCCGATCAATCCCGACACTGCCTGTCGGGTTTGTTCTCAAAAAAAGGGTTGGGGCGGCCCGCTAGTTCCCGGCCGCGACCCCGGCGATCTGGTAGATCTGGGACTCGGCGTGCGTGAGGTCCGCCAGCGTGACGCCGGCGAGCACTTCGTTGATGCGTCGCTCGAGCAAGCGCCACACGGGGCGGATGCTACAGGCCGAGTCCGGGCTACATCGCTGCGGATCGACCGGGTGGAGGTCGCAGTTGACCTCGAAGGTGACGTGCTCCGAGCCCTCGATCACGTCCTTGACCGTGATGGCGCCCGGGCGGCGCGCCAGCAGGTAGCCGCCCCGCGCTCCGCGGACCGAGTCCACGAGCCCGGCGCGGCGCAGCCGGAGGAGGATCTGCTCGACGTAGTCGTGGGGCAGCCGCTCGACCTCGGCAAGCTCGCGCGCCGCCACCGGCCCCTCGCCCGCCCGTCTGGCGAGGTGCACGGAAACGATCAGCCCGTACTCGGCCCACGTGGTCACGCGCATCGATGCAATATGGGAGGGCCGATGTGGGGATTCAATGGGCGGGCGAGGATGGGGGCTTCTACCGGCGGCGGCGGGCTTGCCCGGCGGACCCCAGCGCCGCCTAATTACCGGCTGTTGCCGCTCCTTTGCCGCCCATTGCCGCTCTTTGCCGGGGAGGTGCCCCATGCCCGAACAGGAGATCGGGGTTGTCACCCACTATTTCAAGGGGCCGAGCGTCGCGGTCGTGAGGCTCACGGCGGGGGAGCTTGCCGTGGGCGACACCATCCGGTTCGTGGGGCACACCAGCGATTTCAGCGAGCCCGTGACGTCGATGGAGATCGACCACCAGAAGGTCGAGCGCGCCAAGTCGGGCGACGAGGTCGCCATCCAGGTGGTCGCGCGCGCCCGGCCGCACGACAAGGTACTCCGGGTCGTCGCCGGCTAGTTCGGCGGCATCCGGGTCCGCGGGTGGGCGAGCCGCGGACTGACGCTCGCGCCCACCTGGACCCCGAACACGTTGTCTCCGCCGCTGCGCTGAAGCCAGACCAGCCGCGCGTTGACGTTCAGCATCGCGCCTTCGCCCAGGTAGACGTCGCTGCCGAGACCGCCGTGCGCCCCTTGCGCCATCCCGCGGTCCGGCCCATCGGCCGGGAACCCCGCGAGCAGGATTCCCAGTTCGCCATAGAAGCGGCCCCAGGCGGGGTGGAGCGAGGTCTCGTAGCCGGGCGCGAACAGGATCGCGTAGGGCTCGCACGCGGTGGTGCACCCCTCGGTGATCTGGAGCGGCGCGTAGTCGATCTGGAGGCCGACGGTACCCGCCTTGCGGGTGTCGCGGCGGAACCGAACCCCGACGAATGGCGCCCGACCTTCAAGGGGACCACTCACGGGAATCCAGAAGCCGATGCCCGGCCCGACCGTGCCGGCAAGCAACTCTCCCTGCCGCGGCCGGCCGAACGCGACGGACACATTGGCTCGGGCTTCGAGGCCCTGTAGCTGGTCGGGCAGGACTTGAAAGAACCGTCCCTCGACCAGCGCGGCGACACCCTCGCCGACGCCGACCCGCAGCCCGAGTCCGAACCCGACCCCCAGTTCGCTCGTGGTCTCGGTCGTGCCGGGACAACTCCCCAGCAGCGGGACCTGCGACTCGCTCAGTCGCGCGAGCCCGAGCTGGGTGGAGGCGAACGGCGCGATGCCGCCCGCGCCGACCGGATAGTAGTACGAGTCCAGACCGAAGAATGTGAGCGAGCGCTCGCAGGCGGAGCTGGAGAGGTCGCCGTAGCGGGCGATGGTGAGCCCGGTCTCGCTGTCGTCTCCCGTGAGCAGGGCGACGGTACCCCCGTACGACGGATAGCTCTCCGTGGCGCCGCCTTCGTCGAGCGCCATGAGGGAAACGACGGGACCGACGCGGAACCGGCGCTGGCCGGCCGCGGGAGACGCGAGCAGGGCCAGCACCGCGAGCACAGCCAGGAGTCGAGCCATGTCTCTTGTTTACGACGGCGCCGGGGCCGGCGGCCGTGACTCCGGTCACCGACCCCGGGCGCGGTGAGCCGGCGCTACAT
>JBOHSV010000353.1:0-3559 GCA_050921735.1 Gemmatimonadales bacterium
GGCCTGGCGCGCGACCCCAGCCGGCGCCAACCGACGGTGACGGCCTTCGCCGACGAGTTCGCCGCCGCGGCCCAGGCGGCGGCGCCGGGCGCGCGCCGGGGGCTGTTGAGTACGCTCAAGCAATTCATCAAACGGTGAGTAGTAGTAGTGCGCACAACTACTAACGAGCCAACCATTGCCCGCCTGCGGGACCTGATGCTGGCCCGCGCCGTGACCCGCGGGGACTTCGTCCTCTCGTCGGGCCGCCGCTCCGCCTTCTACATCGACGCGCGGCGCGCCACGATGTCGGCCGAGGGGCTGGCCCTCGTCGGGCCGCTCGCCGTGGACCGCCTGCTGGCCGCGGGATGGGCGCCCCGCGCCGTGGGCGGCCTCACCCTGGGCGCCGACCCCGTCGCCTACGCCATCGCCCTCGCCGCCCGCGCCCGCGGCATTCCGCTCGACGCCTTCACCGTTCGCAAAGACGCCAAACCCCACGGCACCGGCCGCCGCATCGAGGGGTGCTTCGAGCCCGGCATGGCCGTCGTCGTGGTCGAGGACGTCCTCACCACGGGGAATTCCGCGCACCAGGCGATCGTGGCGCTCGAGAGCGCGGGCGCGCGCGTGCTCGGCGTGCTCGCCGTGGTGGACCGCCAGGAGGGCGGGCGCGCCGCGCTCGAAGGGCGGGGCTACGCCGTCGAAGCGCTCCTCACGGCGGCGGATCTCGGTCTCACCTAAGTGGCCGACTCCCCCGACGTCCGGCTCGTCGTGATTTCGCTGAGCGAGTCGTTCCGCGACTTCTGGCCGATCCTCGCCGGCGAGGTAGGGACGCTCGTGGAGCCGTGGCGCCCCGAGGATGCACCCACCGCTGCCCCGGGAGCCGCCGCCGTGATCGTGGCGGCGGGCGGACGCGAGGAGGATCTCCCAGACTTCGTACGCGGTTTGCACCTCCCGTCGGACCTCCCGGTGCTCGCGGTGGGCGCGCTGGCGTCCCATCGGCTGGCCGCACGCACCGTCGCGGGCGGCGCCGCCGACTACTTCGTCCTGCCCGAGGACCGGGACGGCCTGCACGACGCGCTCGCCGCCGCGGTGGCCCGGCACCGGGCCGCCTGGGCCCGCGCCGCGCTCGGTCGGCTCGAAGCGCAGGCCCACGCCTTCCGCGAAATCGTGGGCGACAGCCCGGCGCTCAAGGCGACGCTCGAGCGCGCCGCCCGCGTCGTCCCCCACGCCGACGCGACCGTCCTCATCACCGGGGAGACCGGCACCGGCAAGGAGCTGGTCGCCCGGGCGCTGCACTACGGCGGCCCGCGCGCCGCGGCGCCGTTCGTCGAGCTCAACTGCGCCGCGCTCCCGCCGCAGCTGCTCGAGAGCGAACTGTTCGGCCATGAACGGGGGGCCTTTACCGACGCCCGTACCGCCAAACCGGGCCTGTTCGAGGTCGCCGAGGGCGGGACGCTGTTTCTCGATGAGATCCATCAGCTGGCGCTCGATCTCCAGGCCAAGCTGCTGCGGGGGCTCGAGCAGAAGTCCGTGCGCCGTCTCGGCGCCACCACCAGCCGCACGTTCGACGTGCGCATCGTGGCCGCGTGCAACGCCGACCTGGCGGCCGAAGTCCGCGCCGGCCGCATACGCGAGGACCTCTATTACCGGCTCAACGTCGTCACCCTCGAGCTCCCGCCGCTGCGCGAGCGCGGTGACGACGTCCTGCGGCTGGCGGAGTTCTTCGTGCGACGGTTCGGCGAGCAGTACCACGTGCCTCAGCCGCCGCTCACCCCCGAGGTCCGCGGCGCCCTGCTGGCCCATGCCTGGCCGGGGAACGTGCGCGAGCTGCGCAACACGGTCGAGCGGGGCATCCTGCTCTCGCCGCCCGGGACCCTGACCCTCGAGGAGCTGGCGCCCCGCCCCGCAGCGGCGTCGCCCGCAGCCGCTGGCGGCATCCCGTTCCCGGCCCGCCTGGCCGACATCCAGCGCTCCGCCGCGCGCGCGATGCTCGCGGCCACCGACGGGAACCGCTCCGAAGCCGCCCGGCGGCTCGGGATCTCACGCTCACGGCTGCAGCGGCTGCTGAGCGCTGCGGAGGGGGGCGACGAGGATGACGCGGAGTGAGCCAGGTGGCTCGTTCTGGCACAGAGGATGGCACGATAACCCATGATAGATCAATGCGTTACACTGGCGCGCCGCTTGCGGGAGTTGGTGCCCGAACCCTTACGGGGAAAGCCCTCATGCGCCGATTGACGCCGGTGGTCGCTGCCGCCCTCACGCTCGCTGCCTGCTCGGACGGCTCCGGGCCAACCGGCAGGCCGGAGACCGATCTCAGTTTCGTGCGCCAGGACACGCTGGCGCCGCCGCTCCTGGTGTTGCGCGACAGCTTCTACGCCAAGGTGGGTGACGGTCGTGAGCTGCGGCTGAATTACGAGTCGCTCAGCGATCCCGGGCAACCCGGTGAGGAGTTTCTCCGCTTCGAGGTGCCGGGCGACGGGCTGCAACGGAAACCCGACGGATCGCCGTTCCGGGCCGGGGACTCGGTGCTCATCACGGTCACGGTCGTCGACTCGGTGCGATTCCTCTTCCTGTTCGAGCCGGCGGGCCTGCGCTTCAACCCCGAGCATCCCGCGCGGCTCAAGGTGCGGTACCTGAACGCCAACAAGGACTTCGACGACGACGGCGGGCCGGATCCGGACGACGACGACATCGAGATGCTGCTCGACCTGTGGCGGCAGCCCGTGGCCGGCGGCCTGTGGTTCAAGCTGGGCGCCGTCAAGTTCGAAGAGCTGGACGAAATCGACGCGAACATCTACGGCTTCTCGCGGTTCGCGGTCGCCTGGTGAGCTGACGTGACCGATCCCCTGCCGTCGTTCGCCCAGGATTCCGCGCGGCTCGTCGCGCTGTGGGGACTGGCGGAGCGCGGGCGTTACCGCGAGGTGCTGGACCAGCTCCGGATGTTCTCGCGCGAGGAGATGGAGCGGCGCACGCTGCTGGCCCTGCTGGCCGCCGAGGCGCACGGTCGGCTCGGGGAACACGACGAGGCCGCCCACTGGGCCGCGACGGCGCTGCGGCGGGCGCGGAGTCAGGGGCAGCGGCACGCGGAGCTGCGGGCCCGGAACTATCAGGGAGCCATCGCGCTGGAGCGCGGCGACGGCGAGGAAGCGGCCGCGCATTCCTCGGAGGCCCTGCAGCTCGCGCACGAGCTGGGCGACCACGCGGCCGAGGCCCGCTGCCTCAACAACCTCGGTATTATCGCGCAGCTGTACGGCACTCCGCGGTCGGCGCTGGCGACGTACAAGCTCGCCCTCGCGGCCTACCAGCAGGCGGGCGTGCTCCGCGGCATGGCGGAGACCCACCACAACCTCGGCATCAGCTTGCGCGATTTGGGAGACTACCGGCGGGCGCTCGAGGACGCCGATGAAGCCGTGCGCCTGGCGGGCCTGGCCGGCGACGAGAGCCTCATGACGCTCACCCTCGCCGGGCGGGCGGAGCTGCATTTGCTGCTGGGCGACCTGGACCTGGCGGAAGCGGAGCTGGCGCGCGCCGCAGCCGCGGGTGAGCGCCTGCGCGACCCGGCGGCGACGGCGGAGGCCTGGCG
>JBOHSV010000354.1:0-2347 GCA_050921735.1 Gemmatimonadales bacterium
GTACACGCCCGGGTCGAGCGTACAGGCCGCGATCATCGCCATGATCCCGACGAACGACTCCATCAGCATCCCACCGTAGCCGATCACGCGGGCGTCGGGCTCGCGCGCGATCATCTTGGGCGTCGTGCCCGACCCCACGAGCGAGTGGAACCCCGAGATGGCGCCGCAGGCGATGGTAATGAACGCGAAGGGGAACAGCTTGCCCGCGAACACCGGTCCCTCGCCCAGCGTCGCGAACGGCGTGAGCGCGGGCATCTGGAGGTCCGGCAGGATCAGGAAGACGGCGACGCCCAGCGCCAGGACCGTCGAGATCTTGAGGAACGTGGAGAGGTAGTCGCGGGGGCACAGCAGCATCCATACGGGCAGCACCGACGCGATGAAGCCGTAGGCGATCATCATCCAGGTGATCGCCGTGCCGGAGTGCCGGAACCAGCCGGCGACGGCCGGCTGGTCGGCCACCCAGCCGCCCCCGACCAGCGCGCCGAGCAGCAGGACGGCGCCGACGGCGGAGGCCTCGCCCACCCGGCCGGGCCGCCACACCTTCATCCACCACCCCATGAGCAGGGCGATGGGGATGGTGCAGGCGATGGTGAACAGGCCCCACGGCGAGTCGCGCAGCGCGTTCACCACGATCAGCGCGAGCACGGCGAGCAGGATGATCATGATGAAAAAGATCGCGAGCATGCCGGCGACGCCCGCGACCCGGTTGACTTCCTCTTTCGCCATCTGGCCGAGCGATTTCCCGTCGCGCCGGAGGGAGCAGAACAGGATCGTGAAGTCCTGCACCGCACCACCCAGCACGACGCCGATCACGAGCCACAGCGTGCCGGGCAGGAACCCGAACTGCGCCGCCAGCACCGGCCCCACGAGGGGGCCCGCGCCGGCGATCGCCGCGAAATGGTGACCGTACAGCACCCACCGGTTGGTCGGGACGAAGTCCCGGCCGTTGTTCAGGCGCTCGGCCGGGGTGGCGCGGCGGGGGTCGAGCCCGAAGACGCGGGTGGCGAGGAACTTCGAGTAGAAGCGGTAAGCCACCACGTAGGTGCAGAGCGCCGCCGTGAGCAGCCAGGCGGCGTTGATCGTCTCGCCGCGCGACAGGGCCAGCACGCCGAAGGCGGCGGCGCCCAGGGCGGAGATGGCGCCCCACACGACAATGGATAGCCATCTGTTCATGACTGGCTAAGTTACGCCGCGGCGAATACCTTGGACAGCCTTGGCACCCTACTCGTGGGCGTTGGCGGCGCAGGGCGCGGCGGCCGCCGCGCGCGCACCCGTGACGGAGGAGCGACCCGAGCCCCTGCGGGCGGGGGACAGCGTCCGCGGCCGCACGGCCGTCGTCACCGGCGGGGCCACCGGCCTCGGCCGAGCCGTCAGCCTCGAGTTCGCGCAGGCCGGCGCCGGCGTGGCGTTCAACTACGTCGAGCTCCCGGGGCGCGATGTGGCCGCCCAGGCGCTCCTCACCGAAACCGCGATCAAGGCCCTCGGCGTCCCCGTGTACTCGGCGCGCTGCGACGTGCGCGACCGGGAGCAGGTGGGTCGCTTCGTCGCCGACACCCGCGAGCGGCTGGGCGGCGTCCACTTCCTCGTGAACAACGCCGGCGTGGCGCACGATGGCGCCCTGTGGCGCCTCTCGGAAGACGCCTGGCGCGAAGTGCTCGACACCAACGTCACCGGCGCCTTCCACTGCGTCCAGGCCGTCGCGCCGCACATGCGCTCCCAGCGCTACGGCAAGATCGTCAACGTCGCGAGCCACCAGGCCCTGCGCCCCGGCTTCGGGATCGTGAACTACGCCGCCAGCAAGGCCGCCCTGATCGGGCTCACGCGCTCGGCCGCCGTCGACCTCGGCCCCTCCAACATCAACGTCAATGCGGTCGCCCCCGGATTCGTGAAAACCGAGCTGCTCACCCAGCTGCCGCGCGAGGTGCTGGAGCGCGCGGAGCACGAATCCCTGCTGGGCCGCGTGGCGGAGCCGGAGGACGTGTCCCGCGTGGTCGTCTTCCTGTGCAGCGAGGCGGCGCGCCACATCACGGGACAAGTGATCCTGGTGGACGGGGGACTGACCCTCGGCGCTTGAATAATTCCGGCCCGGACGTGATATTCCGCGCCGTGACTAATCCGTTGAACAACAACTACTTAAAGGCCGTTGGCTGGCTGCTCCTCGCCGCGTGCTCCGGACCGTCGCAGCAGGCGCCGGAGCCGCAGCCGACGGCGCCCCTCCCCACGGCCGGGCTCGCCGGCCAGCGCGTGGCCCTGCTCCCGCTCACGCTGGTGGCCGCGGAGGATTCGCTCGGCTGGGGTCAGGTGCTGGCGGATCGCCGCGCGACGCTGGGGAGCGCCGACAGCGTGC
>JBOHSV010000355.1:0-2750 GCA_050921735.1 Gemmatimonadales bacterium
GCGATGGCCTCACCGAGCAACACTGGGGCGGCGCCGTGATGCACCGCGTGACGCGCCACCCGGTGACGATCGCGGCGTTCCGCCTACTGCACCCGACGGTCGGGTTCTGGATCGCCGACTTCTTCTCCCGCCACCTCGCCGACAACACGCGCGACCGCGCGGTGCTCGACCGCGCCGCGGCCGCGCAGCAGGCATGGGCCCGGGACCTGCTCGCCCGGCGCACCGACCTGTCGCTGGTGATCATGGCGCACACGCACCGGCCGGTCGTGGACACGCTCCCCGACGGGCGCGTGTATCTCAACCCCGGGGCATTCCTCGATGGGGGCCGGTACGCGGTGGTGACGCGAGATGCCGTGGAGCTGAAGCAGTTCGGTTAGCCGAGCGGGACGACTTCCACCTTCCTGAGCTTCTCTCCCAAGAACCGCGCTCCCACCTTGCGAAAGTGCGGTTCATCGTCGGACACGACGAACGTATGATCGTGGCTCCCGCCCTCGGTGAGGAGTCCGCGCGCCGCGAGCTCCTCAGCCACGACTTTTGCCGTCTCCTCCGCCGAATCCACGAGCGTCACGCCCGGCCCCATCACGCGCCCGAGCAGCGGCTTGAGCAGCGGGTAGTGCGTGCACCCGAGCACGAGCACGTCCACGCGGGCCTGCTTCAGGGGCTCGAGGTATTCCCGGGCGATCAGCTCCGCCGCCGGGTGGTCGAACCACCCTTCTTCCACGAGCGGGACGAAGAGGGGGCACGCATGGGCGTGGACGCGCGCGTCGGGGCGGAGCGCCTTGATCGCCCGCTCGTAGGCACCGCTGGCGATCGTGCCCGCCGTGCCGATGACGCCGACCGCGCCGGTCCTCGTGGCGGCCACGGCGGCGCGGGCGCCCGGCTCGATCACGCCCACCATGGGCACGGGCGACTGCCGCTTCAAATAATCGAGCGCGTGGGCGGTGCTGGTGTTGCAGGCGACGACGACGGCTTTCACGCCACGGCGCAGGAGATAGGCGAGGATCTCGCCCGAGTAGCGCCGCACCGTGTCGGGGGACTTGGGGCCGTACGGGACGCGCGCCGTGTCGCCGAAGTAGATCACGGACTCGCGGGGCAGGCGCTCGAACAGCGCCCGCGCCACCGTGAGGCCCCCGATCCCCGAGTCGAACACGCCGAGCGGCGCGTTCGCCGACGGCGTCACAGCGGCGGCAGCGGCAGGGACACGGCGACGCCGCCCGGCACGGCGCGGAGCCGGAGGTCGGGCGGGAAGTCGCGCAGGTGGCCGGAGACGAACGCCTCCGCTCCCGCGAACAGGTGGTTGAACACCCACAGCACCACCCAGTCTTCGACTTCCTGGCGCTTCGCCCCGGCCAGGGGCGAGCCCGTTTCCTCCATGTACTCGGCCTCCCGGCGGGCCTTCATGCTCATCATGATCGTCACGCCCTCCCACGCGACGAACACCGCGCCCACCGTGTGCCGGTCGGTCACGGCCTGCCCCCACCCCGGCAGCACCAGCGAGCGCCACAGCGCCCCGAGCGGCCCGACGCCGCCGCGGGCGGTGATGTCGGCGACCACCGGCGGCTCGGCCACTCGCGTGGTATCGCCGGGCTGTTGGGCGGACATGCGGATGGGCGGATGGACCGCGAGCAGGCCTGCGACGAGCGCCGGCCAGGCCATCCGGCTCATGGAGCTACCAGGACGTCGAGCCGCCGGGGCTCCAGGGTCACCTCGCAGTCGCGCACCCCCGGCTCCCGCAGCTCGCCGTCGAGGTGCAGCAGCAGCGGCGCGTCGAGCGAGCGAATGACCAGCCGCACCGTCCGGAACAGCTGCATCTCCTTCATCTGCGTGTGGGTCCCCCGCATGACCCGCGGGATCGCGACGAGAAACCGCGGCACGCTCACCTGGCGCACCAGGCAGACGTCGAGCAGGCCGTCCGTGGGGTCGGCCTCGGGCGCGAAGCGGTAGCTCCCGCCCGCGGTGGTGCCGTTACACACTTCCACCATCATCATGTTCCCGCGCTCGGTGTGCTGCGCGGCCTCGACGGCGAACCGGGGCGGGCGGAACCGGAAGAACGTCCGCACGACGGGGACGAGGTAGGAGAGGAAGCCGGCGAGCCCCGGCATGGCGTTCCGCGCCCGCACGACGGCGGGACCGAAGCCGAATCCCATGCTGTTGACGAAATACTCGTCGAGCGCGCGCCCGACGTCGAACCGCCGGGGCCGCGCGGCCGCGACCCGGGCGGCGGCGCGCTCCGGCCGGTGCCGGAACGTGCCCACCAGCTTGGCGAAGTCGTTCCCCGAGCCGACGGGGACCACGCCCAGCGCCGCCGGAACGCCCGCCCCGAGCAGGCCGTTGGCGACCTCGTGCACGGTCCCGTCGCCCCCGACGGCAATCACGCGCTGGACGCCGTCGCGCCCGGCCCGCGCGGCAAGCTCCGCCGCGTGCCAGGGGCGCTCGGTGCGGGCGAGGTCCACCGCCCAGCCCTCGTGCGGGAACGCCCTCGCCACCCGATCGGCGGCGCGGGCGCCGGCGCCACGGCCGGCGGTGGGATTGACGATGAGGAGGGCGCGGATCAGGCCGACAAAGCTACTCGCACGGTCGGCCCTCAGCCATCAGCCGTCAGCTCAACCGTTCTCCAGATACGCCTCGTCCCAGGCCACGTCGAACTCGACCTTGCAGTGCTCGCAGGGCATGCGCTTGGGCCGGCCGCGGAACGCCATGCGATACCGGCACGCCGGGCACACGGCATAGGCCTGGCCCAGGTACGCGGC
>JBOHSV010000356.1:0-3278 GCA_050921735.1 Gemmatimonadales bacterium
GGCTCGCGCTCGCCCTCGTCGGCGCGGGCTATCGGGTCGAGCTTTCCGGCCGCGGCAAGAAGCGCGTTCCGGCTCCGCTTCGCCTCACCGTGACACCTCCAGGGGACGCGCCCGCCTGGCTCAGTGAGGTCGGCGTGGTGATCCTGGCCGTCAAGGACGACGCCATCCCGGTCCTGGCCGACGCGCTCGCGCGCACCGCCGGCGTCACCCCCCACCACGTCGTGCTGCATCTCTCGGGCGTTCGCGGCCAGGACGCGTTGAGCGCGCTGGTACCGAACCGGGCGGCGCTCGGCTCGCTCCATCCCCTTCAGACGATCAGCGAGCCGGCCACAGCGCCCGAGCGCCTGCGAGGCGCCTGGGCGGCTGTGGAGGGCATGCCCGCGGCCGTGGCCGCCGCCGAACGACTGGCGAGGGACATCGGGATGCGGCCGTTCCGCCTCACGGGCAAGGCCAAGGCCGTGTATCACGCCGGGGCGGTGTTCGCGTCGAACTACTTCGTCGTGGTGGAAGCGGTGGCGCAGCGGCTGCTGCGGCACGCCGGCCTGAGCGACGCGGACGCGTGGGCCGCGTTGCGGCCGCTGGTGGAAGGCACGCTGGAGAATCTCGCGGCGCAGGGACCGCTCGGCGCCCTCACGGGCCCGGTGCGGCGGGGTGATGGCGACACGATCCGGCGTCATCTCGAGTCGCTCACGGCGGATGACGCGACGCTCTACCGCGTGCTGGGGCGGGCCGCGCTGGAGCTGGCGCAGAAACAGGGGATGGACAAGGAGACGGCGGGGCGGGTGGCGGAGGCGTTGGAGACGGATGTGCCGAGGGTGATGCGGGGGTGAGCGCGCGGATCCCGACGACGCCACGGAGCGGGGCGCCCGTCATTGAATCACCCGCACCGGCACTGTCCTGTTGTCGGTCGAGCCGTCGCCCACCTGCCCGCTCGCGTTGGAGCCCCAGCAGTACGTGGCACCTGTGGTCGTCACGCCGCACGTATGCGCGAAGCCTGCGCTCGCCGCGACGAACGTGAGGCCGCCCGCAACAGGTACAGGGGCGTTGCTGCCGGCGACGCTCTCGTCACCGAGCTGCCCCTCGAAGTTCCTGCCCCAGCAAGGGCGCGTCACGGTCGGGACGGCGCTAGGAAGAGTAACCGTCCGGAGCCTGCTGCGCCAGCCGAGGGTGGTCCCTACGGATGAGCAGCTGGACGAGGCCACGGAGTCGGCGGGGGAGAGGACCAGGCGGATGCGGGAGCGCGTGGCACGGCGACCGTGGCACGCCGCAACAACCCTCCGCGACCCTCCGCAATCCCGGGCCGCCCTTATCCGCCTCCCCGTTGACTCGCCGTTGAGGGATCATCGGTATCTCTCAAACGTCTACCGCCGGCGCGCGTTGTCCGGCCTTGGGACGTCCCGGGAGTGCGGCCATCAAAAGGGATCGATGCGTCTGCGTTGGGCAGGAGTGCGGCGAGTGGGGCTACCGACCCATGTGGCGAGCCGCCCGGTGGTGGCCGTAGCTCAAATAGTCAGAGCACCAGCCTCGTAATCTGGGAATGCGGGTGCGAGTCCCGTCGGCCACCCCCCTGTCCACAGCAGGACGCCGGCGCGTACTTGCGCACGGCGCGCGAAGTGATAATTATCAGTGCACGAGGCTGGTGTAGCTTGCAGGCTGGGCTACGGTAACGAACAGCCCCCCGTGGAAAACAGGGGGGCTGTCTCATTTTCTCCACCATGCGGCTACAGATCCACGATCCGTACCCCCTTCGGGGGTGAGAAGCTGAATTCCCGTTGTGGGACGCCCTGGTTCACCCGCACCCGCCGCAGCATCACCACCCGCCGCTGTCCGCCCGTCTCCACGATCTCGATCCGCCGCACCAGGCCGTCGTCGCGGTCCACCCAGATCACCGCCTGCTCGTAGGGGGCATCCTTCTCACGGGGCGCGAGCGCGACCACGTCCGCCCACCCCGTCTCCAGCGAGTCCCCGCGCAGGTAGCGCGCGGTGTAGCGCTCGCTCGGGCGCTCCACGAACTGCCCGATGAGATTGGGTCCCGTCGTCCCCGTCTCCGGAATGGCGGTGCGCAGCACTTGGCCCGGCGTCGTGCTGGGCGTATACAGCCAGAGATGCCGGCCGTCGGCGACGATCCGGTCGCCCGTGGGATCGGTGAACCGCATCGCGAAATGATTCGGCCGCATGAGATGCAACCGCCCGCGCGTCGTGTCCGGCGTCCCGATCATCGGGTTCACCACCACCTGGACGAACTCCGCCGAGAGCGTCGAGATCGTCTGGTAGGCGGCGCTGGCGCGGTCGAGGATGGGGCCGGGATCCTGGCTGGCGAGGGCGGCGAACAGCAGGCCGACCATCACGCCCCCACCGCCGCCGGCTCCGCCATGCGCCGCCCGATCACCTCGGCGATCACGCGCACCTCGCGCATCAGCTGGGCGAACTGTTCCGGAAACAGCGTCTGCGCACCGTCGGACAGGGCGTGCTCGGGGTCGGGATGCACCTCGACCATGATGCCGTCGGCCCCCGCCGCGACGGCCGCCCGGGCCATGGGGATCACCTTGTCTCGTAACCCGGTGCCGTGCGAGGGGTCCGCGATGATCGGCAGGTGCGACAGCTTCTGCACCACCGGGATGGCCGTGAGGTCCAGCAGGTTGCGCGTCACGGTATCGAAGGTCCGCACGCCGCGCTCGCACAGGATCACGTCGCGGTTGCCCTCGGCCAACACGTACTCGGCCGACAGCAGCAGCTCCGTGATGGTCGCCGCGATGCCGCGCTTGAGCAGGACCGGCTTGCCGCACTTGCCGGCGGCCTTGAGCAGCGAGTAGTTCTGCATGTTGCGGGCGCCGATCTGCACGATGTCGGCGGCTTCGGCCACCCACCCGACGCCCTCCGGATCCATCGCTTCCGTGCACACCAGCAGGCCGGTCTCGTCGCGGGCCCGCGCCAGCAGCTTCAGGCCGGGCCGGCCCAGGCCCTGAAACGTGTAGGGCGAGCTGCGGGGCTTGAACGCCCCGCCCCGCAGGATCACGGCGCCCGCCTCCTTCACCTGGCGGGCGGCGTCGATGATCTGGCGCTCGGTCTCGACCGAGCAGGGCCCCGCGATCGCGATCACTTCCGGGCCGCCTACCGCGAGCCCGCCCGGGAGGCGGATCACCGTGTTCTCGGCTTTCCACTCGCGGCTGACCTGCTTGTAGGGCTTGGAGACGTGGATGACTTCCTGCACCCCGGGGAGCCCTTCGAGCCGCGAGGCATCCACCCGGCCGTCGTTTCCCACGAGACCGACCGCCGTG
>JBOHSV010000357.1:0-5090 GCA_050921735.1 Gemmatimonadales bacterium
GGCGCTTGGGGCGCGCTCGACTCCACGGTCGCCGTGGTGCGCGGCCCGGGCGGCGTGCCGTATGCCCAGCACACGGCCGCCGGCTCGAGCGCGCGCGGCGACACGGCCCGGTGGACCGTGGAGTGGACGGCCCCCGCCCGATCCGCCGGTGCCGTGAGCTTTCACGTCGCGGCCAACGCCGCCAACGACGACGATTCGGAGTTCGGCGACTTCATCTACGCGAGCGGCACCCGCGCCGCCGCGCCCGATTCCGGCCCCGTGATCCGCGTGAACCAGCTCGGCTATCTGCCCGGCGACCGCAAGGTGGCCACGGTCTGCGCACCGGACCCCGCGCTGCCGGACAGCTTCGTGGTGACCGACACGACGGGTCGAGCCGTGCTCGGCCCGCTGCCGGTCGAGCCGGCCGGCGCCTTCGGGCCCTGCGTCGCCACCTCCCGTCTCGACTTCACGGCGCTCGTGGCCGAGGGCCGCTACCGGCTCGCGGCCGGCTCCGCCGTGTCGCCACCCGTGCGCGTGGCGCGCGACGTCTACACGGGCGCGGCCGATTCGCTGCTCGCGTACCTGCGGCAGCAGCGGTCCGGCTTCAACCCCGTGTTCCGCGACTCGGTGCACCATCGCACCGACGGCATGCTGGTCGACCATCCCACGCGCAGCGGCGAGTTCGTTCCGGTGGCGGGCGGGTGGGCCGATGCGGCCGATTACCTCCAGTACGGCACGACCTCCGCGCACGCCACGTTCATGTTGCTCGCGGCATACCGCGACCACGCGCACGCCTTCGGTGACGCCTTCCGGGCGAGCGGGTTCGCCGGCCCGAACGGCGTGCCCGACGTGCTCGACGAGGCCCGCTGGGGACTCGAGTGGCTGGTGCGGATGTACCCGGAAGACGACCTGCTGCTGAATCAGCTGGGGGACGACCGGGACCACGCGTTCTGGGATCTCCCACCGACCGACTCGTCGGACTACGGCTGGGGGCGCGGCAGATATCGCCCGGTGTATCCCTGCACCGGCCGGCCCCAAGGCCTGTTCGAGCACCGGAATCGCTCGACCGGGCTCGCGTCCACGGCGGGGAAATACGCCGCCGCGTTCGCGCTGGGCGCCGCCGTGTGGCAGGAGCGCGACCCCGCCTTCGCCCGGCTCCTCCGCGGCAAAGCGCGCGCCGCCTACGCGCTGGGCCGCCGGCATCCGGGCGTGTGCCAGACGGCGCCCGCCCGGGCCCCGTATTTCTACGAGGAAGCGAACTGGACCGACGACATGGAGCTCGCCGCGGCCGCACTGTACGAGCTGACCCGCGAGCGGGCGTTCCTGCGGCAGGCGCTCGAGTACGCCGAGCGCGAGCCCGTGACCCCGTGGATGGGCCGGGACACGGCGCGCCATTACGAGTGGTATCCGTGGCACAACCAGGGCCATTATGAGGTCGCCCGGTCCGGCGATGCGGGCGCCCGACGAGCGGTCGCCGGGTATTACCGCCGCGGGCTCGCGGCCGTGGCCGCCCGCGCCACCAACGGCTTCCGGGTCGGCATCCCGTTCATCTGGTGCTCGAACAACCTCATGACGTCCTTCGCCATCCAGGCGACCCTGTACCGCCGCCTCACGGGCGACGCCGACTTCATCGAATACGAGCACGCCGCGCTCGACTGGATTCTCGGCGCCAACCCCTGGGGCGTCTCCATGGTGATCGGCTTACCGCCGGGCGGCGTCTACCCCCGCGATCCGCACTCGGTGCTCGCCAAGGATCTGGGGCTCGAGCTCACGGGCGGGCTCGTGGACGGCCCGGTCTACCGATCGATCTTCGAGAACCTGCGGGGGGTGCGGCTGGTGGAGCCCGACGAGTACGCCCGGTTCAACACCGGGTTCGTCGTCTACCACGACGACGTGGGCGACTACTCCACGAACGAGCCGATCATGGACGGGACGGCGAATCTGGTGTATCTGCTGGCGGCTCGAACGGCGCCACCTCGGTAAGGCCGAGGGGATCGATCGAGATCCCCCCGTAGTGCGCGAGCCAGTGGAGGTGGGGGCCGGTGACGCGTCCGGTCGCCCCCACCCGCCCGATCAGCTGGCCCGCGTCCACCGTGTCGCCGACCGCCACGAGAATCCGACTGAGGTGCAGGTACCCCGTCACGATACCGGCCCCGTGGTCCACGTAGATCGTGTTGCCGCTGTAGAAGAAGTCACCGGTCAGGGCGACCACGCCGCGGTTCGCGGCGCGCACCGGCGCGCCGGTCACGCCGTCGAGATCCACGCCCCAGTGCCGGCTCCCGCCCCCGGTGCCGCCCACGATCACGCGGCGCGTGCCGAAGGGACTGGTGATGCGGCTATTCCGGGGCCGCACGAACGGCCCGCACCACAGCCGGGGGCGCTCGTGCGTGCGCTCCCACAGCACGCGGACGAGCTCCCGCTCGCGCGCGATGCGTCGCGCCAGCGCGGCGTCCGGCGGCCGGGTGTATTGCGCCCCCGGGCGGATGCGTTCGCTCCGCACCCTGCGCGCCGCCACGGAAATCCAGGCCGCGAGGGAGTCGGGGACGCCGCGGAAGTCGTGAACGTGAATCGCGACCCACAGGCTGTCCGCGCGCCCCAAGGGGACGGGGCCGAGGGCGCGGAACGAGCCGTCGCGGAGCGGCTCGAAGTGCAGCGGCTCTCCGCTCAGCGACCCGGCGGCCGCCACCACCCAACCCGGCGCCCGCGGCACGAGCACGATCGAGACGAGCGAGCCCTCGAGGGGCGCCCCAGGCGCCCAGCGCACCTCCAGGGTGGGCTCCGCTTCCTGGGCGGCGGCGGGTGGCGCGACGAGCGCCAGCGCCGCCACCACCAGTGCGCGCCGGGACCGCCGGAGGTCAGGCGGCGACGCCCACCTCCATCTGTTTCGTGTACCGGCCGTAGCGCGCCGCGCTCACGCACTTGGCGCGGTGCAGGTACGCCTTCTGCGCGGGCACCACGTTCGCCGGCTCGCCGCGCCATGCCTTGAGCGCCGCGTCCTGCAGCGCCCGACCGTACGAGAAGCTCAGCTGCCAGGGATGGTCGCCCAGCGCGTTCATCGCGTTGAGATGCTCCGTGGCCTGCTCCGGCGTCTGGCCGCCGGAGAGGAACACGACGCCGGGCACGGCGCCGGGCACGGTGCGGCGCAGGCACCGGACGGTGGCCTCGGCCACCTCCTGGACGCCGGCCTGCGTCGGGTTGTCCTTGCCGGAAACCACCATGTTCGGCTTGAGCAGCATGTGCTCCAGGACCACGCGGTGCGCGTACAGCTGGGTGAACACGGTCTCGAGGGTCCAGGTCGTCACCTGCTCGCAGCGCTCGATGCTGTGGCCGCCGTCCATCAGCACCTCCGGCTCGACGATCGGCACCAGGCCGGCCTCCTGCGAGAGGGCCGCGTACCGGGCGAGCGCGTGCGTGTTGGCGTGAACGCAGAAGCCCGTGGGCAGCCCGTCCCCGACGGCGATCACGGCGCGCCACTTGGTGAAGCGGGCGCCGAGCCCGCGGTATTCCTTCAGCCGCTCGCGCAACCCGTCCAGCCCTTCCGTGATCTTCTCTCCGGGGAATCCGGCGAGCGCCTTGGCCCCGTGGTCCACCTTGATGCCGGGAATCGTGCCTTCCTTCTCCAGCGCCTTGGGGAACGGCGTGCCGTCGCGCGCCTTCTGCCGGATCGACTCGTCGAACATGATCACGCCGCTGATATACCGCCCCGCGCCCTTCTCGGTGAACAGCAGATCCCGATAGGCGCGGCGGTTCTCTTCGGTCGAGGCGAGATCGATGCTCTTGAATCGTTTCTCGATCGTGCCCAAGCTTTCGTCGGCGGCCAAAATGCCTTTACCGGGCGCGACGAGCGCCCGGGCAATGCCTGCGAGGTCCTGAGGAACCATGACGATCACCCGTGTCGTGTAACGGTCAAAACCTAAGGAGAAACATGGTCAGGCGGAACCTCCTCGCGCTCCCGGCCCTGCTGGCGCTGGCCCCGGCGCTCTCGCAGGCGCCGGCGACCTACTTTCCACCCCCCGGTGAGGCGTGGGAGCACCGTTCCCCCGCGGCCGTGGACCTGGATTCGGCCGCGCTCGTCCACGCCGTCGCCTACGCGGTCACCCACGAGACCTCGGCGCCCCGCGAGCTCGACCGCATGCTGGCCGAGCGGTTCCGCGGTCCGTGGGACGAGATCGTCGGCCCGGTGAAGCCGCGCGGCGACCCCAGCGGGCTCGTCCTGCGCCAGGGCTACATCGTGGCGGAGTGGGGCGACACCAGGCGCGTGGACATGACCTTCAGCGTCACGAAGAGCTTCGTCGCGACCGCCGCCGGCCTGGCGTTCGACCGCGGATTGATTCGCGACTTGCGCCACCGCGTGGCCGACTACGTGACCGACGGCGGGTTCGATTCGCCTCACAACGCGAAAATCACCTGGCACCACCTGCTCCAGCAGACCAGCGAATGGGAGGGCCGCCTCTTCGGCAAGCCCGACTCGGCCGACCGGCGGCGCGGCGTGGAGCGGGCGCTCCGCGAGCCCGGCACGTTCTGGGAGTACAACGACGTACGCGTCAACCGCGCGGCCCTCGCGCTGCTGCAGGTCTGGCGCCGCGGGCTCCCGGACGTGGTGCGAGAGCACGTGATGGATCCCATCGGCGCCTCCGACACGTGGGAGTGGCACGGGTATCGCAACTCGCGCGTGGAGGTGGACGGGCGCGCGATCGAGTCCGTGTCGGGCGGCGGGCACTGGGGCGGCGGCCTGTGGATCAGCGCGCGCGACCTGGCGCGGTTCGGCTACCTGCACCTGCGCCGCGGCCGCTGGGGGGACCGCCAGCTGCTTTCCGAGCGCTGGATCGACCGCGCCCTCTCGCCGAGCGAACAGCACCCGGTGTACGGCTACATGTGGTGGCTCAACACCGACCGGGGGATGTGGCCGAGCGCGCCCGCGCGCAGCTTCGCCGCGCTCGGCGCGGGGACCAACGTCGTCTGGGTGGACCCGGACCACGACCTCGTCGTCGTGCTCCGCTGGATCGAGGGGCGGGCCGTGGACGAGACCCTGCGCCGGGTGCTGGCGGCGGTGCGCGACTGAGCGCCGCCGACCCCGCCCGCCTCCGGGCCCACGTCGGCGCGCTCCTGGG
>JBOHSV010000358.1:0-15633 GCA_050921735.1 Gemmatimonadales bacterium
TCCCCCACGAGGGCGCGCACGCCGTCCCGGCCCAGCAGCCGGGCCAGCCAGAACGCTCCCGTGGCGCCGGCGTTCGCCCCGATCGTGTTGAGGAGCGCCCCCCACCAGAACCCGAACAGCGCGCCGCCGCCGAGCGTCAGCGCCAGTCCCGAGAAGTTGAGCGCCGAGAGCGTGGCGTAGAGCGCGACGAAGGCGAGCGGCCCCCACCAGCTGCCGCGCAGGGCGGCCAGGAGCTCTCGCGCGGGCACGTTCCGCAACGCGAGCCACGCGAGCGCGAGAACCCCGAGCAGCGCCAGGAGTTTGAGCACGCCGCGCGCCCGCGACGTCATAACCACCAGCGAACCACGCGACGCAGCAGCCGCCCGCGCCACGTGTCCCCGTACCGCTCGCGGTACCACCCCTGGGCCGCGCGCTTCGTGACCTCGCTCATGGTCGGATAGGGATAGATCGCGGTCGCCAGCCGGCTCAGGGGAATGCCGTGGCGCATCGCGAGAACCAGCGGCAGGAGCAGCTCGCCCGCCGCGCGTCCCACGATGGTGGCGCCGAGGATCTTCCCGTTCGGCCGCGTCACCACCATGGCGAAGCCGATGTCCGCGCCGTCGGTGACGGCGCGGTCCAGGCCGGCGAAGTCGTAGCGATGGACCTCGTGGCGCACTCCCGCGGCCGCCGCCTCCTGGGCCGTCAGGCCGACGGCGGCGACCTCCGGGTCCGTAAACGTCACGCGCGGGACGAGCCCATAGTCCACCTTCGCGGGGATCGGCGTGAGCGCGTTCTGCACCACGACGCGCGCCATGTACTCGGCGGCGTGGGTGAACTGGGGCCCGCCGGTCACGTCGCCCGCGGCCCAGATCCCGCGCGTCGTCGTGCGCAACCGCCGGTCCACCACCACGGCACCGCGGTCCAGCTCGACCCCCGCGCGCCCCGGCTCGAGCGCGCCGAGGTCCGGGCGGCGGCCCGTGGCAACGAGTAACTCGGCCGCCGCGAACCGCTCACCCGCCCCGCCCCCGCCGTACACGACCTTGGCCCCGTCCTCGCACGCCACCCGGACGATCCGCACGCCCGTGTGCACGCAGACGCCTTCCGCGACCAGCCGCTCGCGAATCAGGCGGGCCGCCTCCGGGGTCTCGCGGGGAAGAACCTCGGGGAGAAACTCGACGACCGTGACCTGCACGCCCAGGCGCGCGTAGGTCTGCGCGAACTCGAGCCCGATCGGCCCGCCGCCGATGATTGTGAGCGAGGGCGGCAGGGTTTCCTGATCGAACGCCGTGCGGTGGGTGAGGTATCCCGCGGTCTCGAGACCGTCCACCGGCGGGACGGTGGGCGCCGCCCCGGTCGCGATCACGAGGCGCTTCGCCCGCAGGGAGCGACCGTCCACGTCCACGTGTCCCGGGCCCACGAGCCGCGCGGACCCAAACACGACGTCGACCCCCAGGCCGCGGAACCGCTCGGGGGAATCGTGTGGCGCGATGCGGGCCTGGGCGGAGCGTAACCACTCCACCGCCCCCGGCCACGTTTCCCGTTGCACGCTTCCCGCTTCCCGATGGAGCCGGGCAAAGGCGATCAACGCTTTCGACGGGACGCACCCCGTCCAGAGACAGTCTCCACCGAGCGCCTCACGCTCCACGAGCGCCGCCTTGGCTCCGAGAGCGACCGCGCCCGCCGCCGTGACCAGACCGGCAGTGCCGCCGCCGATGATGACGATGTCGTGGGTCATGCCGCTTCCGTGCAACGCCACAGATAATTCTTCACCGCGGAGAGCGCAGAGGTAACAAACTGTTTGAACCTCTGCGAACTCTGCGTTCTCTGCGGTAAAGAAGTTTCCACGGTCCGGGGACCCGATATTATTGGGTGAGCAGCACGTACGCCCCGCCCGCGACGAGCCCCGCGACGGGGAGCGTCACCACCCAGGCGAGCACCATGTCGCGCACCATCCGCCAGCGGACGTCACTCTTGCGTACCCCGACGCCCGTGATCGCGCCGGTCGAAACGTGCGTGGTGGACACGGAGAGCGCGTACACCGACGCGAGGCCCACGAGCGCCGACGTCACGAGGTTGGCGGCGAAGCCGTCGTCGTGCGCGATCCGCGTCACCTTCCCGGCCAGCGTCTCCGTCACGCGTCGCCCCGCGGCGTAGCTCCCCGCGCCCATCGCCACGGCCACCAGCACGAACAGCCACTCGATGGCGACGCCCGTACCGGCCGCCGCCAGCACGCCGAGGGCCAGAATCTTGGGCGTATCGTTCAGCCCGCGGCAGAAGCTCGTCGCGCCCGCCGTGAGCCAGTGCATCGAGTCCATGGCATTGACCCGCGCCACGACCGCGCTCGGGCAGTCGGCGCCGGCCAGCACCCGCAGCGACGATCCGCCGGTGAGGGCCGCGGCGGAGCCCGCCGTGACGACCACTGGTTCCTCGCGCTCGACGCACACGCAGTACCGGTTGAAGCGGCGGAACGCGCGACCGATCAGCGGATAGCTGCCGATCATGAGGGCAAGCGCCACGAGCGGCGACACAGCGAGCGGGATCGCGGTCGTCGTCGCGACCGCCGCCCACTGCACGCCGGCGACGCCCTGCGCGGCGATCCCCGCCCCGACGAGGCCGCCGATCAGCGCGTGGGTAGTCGAGACCGGCATCGCCGTTCGGGTTGCGAGGGCGAGCCACGCGATCACGCCGGCCGCGATCGCCATGAGGAACGCGGGCCCGGTCGGGTCGACGGCGAGAAGCCCCTTCCCCGAGAACACCGCCACGAGTCCGCGCGAGGCGAATGCCGCTGCCACGCCGCCCGCGACCGTCCACATCGTCCCCCACAGCACGGCCCGGCGGTAGTCCGATACGCCCGAGCCCACGAGCGTGGCGATGCCCTTGGAGACGTCGTTGGCCCCGTTGGCGTACGCCACCCCGAGCGTGAGGGCTATCAGCACCGCGCCCAGCATCAGCAGCACCCCCCCGCGGTGTCGCAGCACGCGTACCCCGCGCGCTCCTCACCCGGCTCGAGGATCGCGAAGCTGCCGGCGTACGGCGGCCGCGAGAGCTTCGCCACCGTGTCGGTGCACACCTCGTACGGCTCGTTCCGCGGAAAGAGGTGCCCTTCCTCGTCGACGAACGCCTTCCCGGGACCGAGATACACGGCGCGGTGCCCCTTGTAGACACACCCCGCGGTCTTCTCGTACTTGAACCCCTGCACCGTGATCGAGAAGAACGGGTAACCCTCGACGTCCTTCCAGTAGCTCTTGCTCAAGACCGTGAGCCCGTAGAAGCCGGCCCGCTCGAGGCCCGCCAGGAACTGCTCCTGGGTGAGCGCGCCCACGAGGCACTCGCCCCACAACTCGGCGTTGACCTTGAGGTGGGGCGGCACCTCGTTCTCGCTCACGATGTCCGAGATGACGATGCGCCCGTGGTTCTTGAGGATGCGCCACGTCTCCTCGAACACCCGCGGCTTGTCGGGGGACAGGTTCACCACGCAGTTCGACGTGATAAGGTCGACGGTCTTGGACTCGACGGGGATGGCCTCGAGGTAGCCCTTGCGGAATTCCGCGACGTCGTAGCCCAGCGCGGCTGCCACCTTCGGCTTGTTCTCGTTCGCCACCGCGAGCATGGCGTCGGTCATGTCTACGCCGATCGCCCGGCCCTCGGGACCCACGAGCTTCGCCGCGATGAACACGTCGATCCCGGCGCCGGAGCCCAGGTCAACCACCGTCTCGCCCGGCCGGATGTTCGCGGAAAGCATCGGCGAGCCGCACCCGTAGAACCGATCGAGCACGTCCTGCGGAATGTGCGCGACCGCCGTGGCGTCGTACTTCGTCGGGCAGCAGAGGTCCGCCTTGGGTTGCTCGGCGGCGGCCGCGTAGTACTCGCGCACCCTGGCGCGCGGCTTGTCCACGTCGAACGAGAGCACGCAGTTCGAGTGCAGGGTGAGCACCGGCTGCTCGGCGAGCGTGCCGTCCGCCGTGCCGCAGGCGATCGCCCCCTCGCCCATCGCGTGCAGCACGAGCGGCGCATCGTAGCCCGAGCGGCGGTTCGCGCGGGCCCGCTTCTCCTTGCCGAGCGTCGTCATGACCCGCCGCACGAGAGCCACCTGAATCGGGTAATAGGGATCGGGCGCGAGCGGATCGCCGTCCGAGAAGCACCAGGCGTGCTCCCAGTCCCCGCCGCCCGTCAGGAAGCGGAACGGATCGGTCGCCACGGCCGGCTTCGCCGCCACGCTGGCCGCCCGCAGCCGGCGTACCACCGGCGAGTCGGCGAGGATCTGAGCCAGGTCCTGCCGCGTCGCGTCGCCGCACAGGAGCCGTGGCTCGTTGGCGAGCGCCGCGGTGGGATAGACCTGGCCGTCGAAGTTGACGCACAGCGAGTCCCAGCCGCCGTTGCCGAAGTCGTACTTCACGCCCGGGACCCCGTTCACGCGGCGCTTCACCGCCTCGACGTTGTCGAGCGCCACGCCCGCGACTTCGGCGGCGTCAGCGCTGCGCCGCACGGCCGCGAGGAGCTCCGGGACCTCGGGAAAGAAGCCGTTCAGGCTCGCGGCCGCGCGGCCCCGCTTGTGGGTCCACATGAGGTGGTGGCTCTTGGCGCCGACCGCCTTCGCGATGCCCGGGAGTTCAGGCAGCTCGGGGAGGTTGCCCCGCGTGGTCACGGTCGTGAGCGCCACCTCGTAACCCAGATCGGCGAGGAGGCGGGCGCCGTCGAGCGCCTTCGCAAAGGTGCCGGGCCCGCGCACGGGATCGTTCGTTTCGGGGCTCGCGCCGTCGATCGATACCTGGAAGCGCACCCGCGACCGGTCGAGCGCCTCGAGTCCCTCGCGAATCCGGCCCTGGAACACGGTCGCGTTCGTGAGCAGGATGACCTCGAGACCCCTCGCCTCGGTCGCGTGCCGCAACAGGGTGAAGATGTCCCGCCGGACGAGCGGCTCCCCGCCCGTGACGTAGAGCCGCTCGAGGCCGAGCTCGACGGCTCGATCGACCACGGCCCGGAGTCGCTCGAGCGGCAGGCCGGCCTCCTTGCCCGGCCCCGACGACACGAGGCAGTGGGCGCACGACAGGTTGCAGGCGTTGTTGATCTGGAGCCAGAGCTCGCGCAGACCCTGCGGCGAGACGAGCGCCGAGCGCCCGCGATACGGCTCGCGGGCGAACGGCTTGTCGGAGAGCATTCCCGCCCGGTCGAGCGCCCGCAGGACGTCGTGCACGTGCACCCAGGCCTTGCCGGCTTCCATCTGCCGGTCCGCCGCATATCGCGCCACGAGCCCGCCGAACGTCACGGATCCACGTCCCGCGGCGATGGTCTCGAGCAGCCGCCGCCCTGTGGACTGGACGACGATCCAGTTCGGCGCGGCGCCGTCCACGGCGTAGGTGAGACCGTCGTCCTCGAACGAGTGCAGCTCGGGAACGTGGAGAGGAGTACGCTCTGCCAGAATCATGGCGCCAACCTCCGATCGCGAAACGGGATCGACGAGCGGGACGTAATCAGCACGGACCAATCCTCGAGCGGGAGAATTAGTTCCCGAGCGGCTCCCATGCGAGGTGCCTCACCTCGGCTGCCGAGGAGCCGTCCAGCATGTCCATGTCGGCGCCCACTCCCACGGCCACGATGGCCACGGGTGCGTGGTCAAACGCGGTGAGGTAGTCGGCGAACGGATCGCGGCGCTCGGCATACCACGACCCGTCGGCGTGCCCGGCGTTCCGCAAGACGACCACCGCGCGACCGCCGCCGGTCCAGCTGGGGAAGTGCTCGCCCGGCCGCTCCCGGTTCCCCCAGCTGTAGAACAGCGTGCGTCCGTCTTCGAACGCCACGAACAGGCGCACCGGCGCGTCGTCCCGCTCGCGGCGGCGCAGGTCGGCCTGCCGCATCGGCGTGCCCGTGCTCCACTCCCACGTGAGCACGCCGCGGCCGGGCGGGAGAGACTCCCGCAGCCGGTAGACCGCGAAGCCGGCGCCGCCATCGCTCGCGATCCGCAACCGGTGGCCGTCGCGCACCGCGAACGCCGGGGGCGCATGCCCGCGCACCCGCTGGAGCTCCCAACCCTCGGGGAGCCCCGGCCCGAGCGGGGCCGCGTCGAGCGTCGTGAGGGCCTGAAGGAACAGCAGGGCGGTACTCGTCATGTGCGCGCATCCGTTCGGGGCCACCGCGTCGTACCCCTGTGAGGGCCCATGTGTACGCGGTCGCTGGCTCTGCTTGCCGCGGCGCTGTCCGCGGTCGGGTGTGATTCGCCGGTCGGGGGCGAGCTCGCGCCTTCCAACTGCGACCTCCCCTCGCCGCATCTGTATTCGGGCGGACCGCCGCCGGACGGGATCCCCGCGCTGAACGATCCGGACGCCGTACCGGCGGCGCACGCGGCGTACCGCGACGAGGACCGCGTCCTGGGGGTCGAGCGCAACGGCGCATTCCGCGCGTATCCCCTCCTCGTGCTCTGGTGGCACGAGATCGTCAACGACACGCTCGGCGGCGCCGAGATCCTCGTCACGTACTGCCCCCTCACGGGCTCCGGGCTCGCGTTCGACCCCGACCTGGGCGACGCCCAACGGACCCTGTTTGGCGTGTCGGGCCTCCTGTTCGAGAACAACCTCATCATGTTCGACCGCGCGACAAAGTCTCTGTGGCCGCAGCTCATGCTCTCGGCGCGCTGCGGCAGCCGGCAGGGCACCGCGCTCCCGCGGTTACCCGTGATCGAGACGACGTGGGGGGCGTGGCGGGCGGCGCACCCCGGCACCACCGTGATCACGACCAACACGGGTCACTCCAGAAGCTACGGGGCCTACCCCTACGGCGACTACGACACGCCCACGAATCGTGATCTCCTCTTCCCGTCCGCGGGCTTTTCGAACGCCCGCCCGCCGAAGGAGCTGGTGCTCGGCGCGTGGGAAGGTGCGGCGGCGGTGGCCTACCCCTTCGGGTACCTCGACTCGCTCGGCGTCGCCCTGGTCGCCATCAACGACACCGTGGGCGCGCGCCCGGTACTCGTCACCTACCAGCGCGCCGCCCGCACGGGGCTCGCCTTCGACCGCGTCGCGGGCGGTGATACGCTGGAATTCCGCGTCGCCACCGGCGATCCGGCGCTGCTCGAAGACCTTGCGACGCAGTCGCAGTGGACTCCCTGGGGCGAGGCGGTTTCGGGACCCCTCGCGGGCACGAGGCTGGCGTTGCTGACGGACGCCTATCCGGTGTTCTGGTTCGCCTGGTGGATCTTCAATCCCGAGACGCGCATCTATCGGGGGATGGGGGGTTCGGGACTCGGGGCTCGGGTCCAGGCCAGGAAATAGCCGACGCTGAGCGAGGTCCCGGCCGGGAGGTTCCGGCCGCTCAAGGCATGGCGCACGCTGAAGTTCAGCTCGCCGGGGCCCACGCGGCGGCCGACCATCGGCACGATCTCGAGCATCTGTCGCCGCGCGCTCTCGAGCCGCACTCCCTCCACGGTGTGCGCCGAGCCCCAGAGCCCCTGTACCGCAAAGCGCCAGGTGACGGGACCCGCGTCGCCGCCGACGCCGAGGTGCGCGAACCGCTCGTCGCCGGGATCGCGCTCGGCGCGGGCGTTCCGCTCGCGCCAGCAGTAACCCACCCATCCGATCAGGTACACCGGGAGCCGCTGGAACGCCCGGCCGAATTCCAGCGCGAGCTCCCAGTCGCGTTGCCCCTCGCTGACCGGAATGATCTCGACGTCGAGCGGGAAAGTTTTGCCGGGAAGCTTGACGCCGCCGCGCAGCGCCAGCGCCAGCGGAAGGGAGGCGGGGTCGAGGCCGACGAGGTTCGGGCCGGCCCGCAGGAAGAACCGCGGGTCGCCCACACCCGAGCCGGACCGTTCGCCGGATGCCTCGGTGAACTCGAGTGCGTGGAAGGGGACCTGGGCCCAGGCATCGAGCCCGTCGAGCACGCCCACGACGACCGTGGCGCTCACGGACACGCCCGTGAGGCGGCCGTCGGAGAAGTAGGGCTCGCGGGTGGCTTGGGGATTGAACACGTCGCGCGTATCCAGGCGCGCAAAGGTCACGTACGCCCAGCCGGAGCCGGGGGCTTCGACGAGGGCCGAGCGGCCCGCGATGCCGAGCGGCCCCGCCTGCGGGAGGTTACAGCTCACCTGGGCTAAGCCGGCGGCGGGCAGCAGCAACAGCAGCGCCGCCAGGACGACGTACGCCATCGTGGCCTCCGCTCGGAACCAATCCCCGAGCCGGGCAGTTGGTTCCCGGCGAATCCGGGAACGCCCGGCATGGCGTCTCTTAGGCCATGAAGGCCTCGGCCGAGACGGAAGCCCGGCTGTTCGAGCAGGAGCTGCTCGCCTCGCTCGAGGCGGTGCACCGCTTTGCGTTACGGCTCGCTCGCAATGCGCCGGCCGCCGAGGACCTGGTGCAGGAAACCTACCTGCGGGCCCTCGCGCATCGGAACCAGTACACGCCCGGCACGAACTGCCGGGCGTGGCTGTTCACGATCTGCCGCAACGTCTTCGTGAAGGGGGCGGTGCGGGCGGCGCGCGAGATGCCCGTCGAGGACGCGGAGCTGGAAGCGATGGGCGCCGCCGCCGTCCACGGCACCGTCTCGGAGTCCGATCCGACCGGCGCCGTGTTCGAGCGCGCCGACCTGGACGACGCCGTCCGGCAGGCCCTCGACAAGCTCCCGGAAGAATACCGCACGGTCGTGGCGCTGGTGGACGTCGAGGATCAGTCGTACGCCGTGGTGGCCGAGATTCTCGGCATCCCCGTGGGCACGGTCCGGTCGCGCCTGTTTCGCGGCCGGCGGCTGTTGCAGCAGGACCTGCTGGCGTATGCCATGGACGCCGGTCTCATCCCCATGCCCCCGGCTCCGAAAAGCCGATGATCTCCTGCCACGACGTCGTCGCCGAGCTGTGGGATTACCTGGACGGCGAGTTGCCGGTAGAGCGCGCCACGCTCATCGCGGATCACCTGGCGGAGTGCGCCCGCTGCTATCCCCAGTATCGGTTCGAATACGCCTTTCTGGCCGCCGTCGCGCGGCAGCGCAGTCTGGGTCCGGGCCCGTCGCTTGCGCTCATCGCCTTGTGGCGCGCACTGGGCGACCCGTGGGGACTGGCCACCGCCGCCCTGCCGGCGTGCGGCGGGCTGGTGTACCTGCTGCGCGAGCGCGATAGCTGGACGCTTGACGCGTGGCTCGCGTGGCGGCGACCGTGGCGCTTGGTGCACTGAGCGCAAATACTACTCCACGCTGTTCATCAGCGCGAAGAACCCCTCGGTCATGGTCGGGTGGATGTACACGGCCTGGTGCAAGAGCTTCCAGGACGCGTTCGCCATCATCAGGGCCATCAGCGTCTGGACCACCTCGCCGCCGCCCGGCGCCAGGATCGCGGCGCCGAGAATCCGCTCCGTGCCGGCGTCGATCACGACCTTCATGAGCCCCGCCGTGGTCCCGCGCTCGATGGCGCGCGCCACGCGCGAGAGCGGGATCGAGCCCACCAGCACCCGGCGCCCACTCGCGCGGGCCTCGCGCTCGGTCAGCCCCACGCGGCCGAGCTCCGGGTCGGTGAACAACGCGTAGGGGACGATTCGCCCGGCCGTGGAGAGCTTGGACTCGTGGAACAGATTATGAAAGACGATCTGGTAGTCGTTGTAGCTGATATGGGTGAACGCCGGGCCGCCCGTCACGTCCCCCAGCCCGTACACCCCCGGCACGTTCGTCTCCAGGCGGTCGTTGACGCGGATCCAGCCGCGCTCGTGCGCGACGCCGGCCGCGTCCAGCCCCAGGTCCTCGGTGTTCGGCCGGCGCCCCGCGGCGAGCAGGATATGCGATACCTTGAGCTCGCGCTCCGCACCCGCGCCGTCCTTCAGGGTCACGCGGAGGTCACGATCCCGCCCCTCGACCCGGGTCGCCTGGAACCCGAGGAGAAACCCGATCCCTTCGGATTCCAGGGCCTGCTGCAACGCCGCCGCGACGTCCGGGTCCTCGCGCGGCACCACCTGGTCCGCGACCTCGACGACCGTCACCCGGCTGCCGAAACGCCGGAACATTTGGCCGAACTCGAGACCTACGTAGCTCGCCCCCACCACCAAGAGGCGCTCCGGGACCTCGGTGAGATCCATGATGGTCCGGTTGGTGAGATAGGGGACCCGCTCGATACCGGCGATCGGCAGGATCAGGGGACTGGTGCCGGTGTTGATGAAGACGTGCTCCGCCGTAAGGGTCTCGCCTCCGACCACAACGGTGTGCGGTCCGGTGAAGCGGGCGCCGCCCCGATAGAGCGAGATGTTGGGACGTGAGCCGGTATGCTTCTCCTGCCCCTCGCGCCACTGGAGCACGATCCGGTTCTTGCGCTCGACCACGGCAAGTCGACGGTGACGCCGTCCACGCGGACGCCCAGCTCGGCGCCGCGTCGCGCCGCGTGCGCCACCTCGGCGCTCGCGAGCATCGTCTTCGTGGGCGTGCAGCCGTAGTTCACGCAGTTTCCGCCCAGGTGCTCGCGCTCGATGAGCGCGACGGTCCACCCCTTGTCGGCCAGCCGGTGCGCCAGCGGATTGCCGGCCTGCCCCGAGCCGATCACGATCGCATTGAACGACGTCACGAGTCATCCTCCAGGAGTGTCGCGCCGGTGTGGAGCCTTCTCTTGGTGGTGGCGGTTACTCGGTCGCGAACGTCGGACGAGCGTTCGGGGCGCCGGGAGCGCTCCGGCGTCCGGCTCCCACCGGGATGATCGGGGTGTGTATGGGTCGTTGGGTGCGAAACCGTCTGCCTCTCGCTCTGCTCGTGCTGTGCGGCGCGAGCGGCGCGGGCGCCCAGCGGGCGCCAGTGCGCGCGAACGTGTTCCTCCCGCTGCTCGCGGACCCCAAGCGCCCGCAGTTCTCCGCCACGTACCTGCGGGTCCGCTCGACCCAACTCACGCCCAGGCTTTCCGCGGTGGTCCTGGGACAGGAGATCGGGCTGGTCCGCTCGCGGGACGACGCGTGGCAGGCCTCCCTCGAGGCGGCGGTGTTCTCTCAATTCGACATGCGCGCACGGTCCAACGACCTGATCAATACCGACTACGTCGTGGGCGTGGCGATCGGTCACCGCCGCGGCACGGTGTCGGGCCAGGTCCGGATCTACCACCAGAGCTCGCACCTGGGTGACGAATTCCTGCTGTATACCGGGTGTGGAGGGCCGGGACCGGCCCCCCCTCCTCACTGCACCGTCACGGAACCGACCATGCCGCTGTTGAAGTTGCTCGAGTGAATGGTGCAGCGGTAACGGAACGTGCCGGCGTTGGCGAACGCTTGCGCGTGCGTGCCGGACGTCTTGGTGGTCGAGTTGGTGAACCCCGCGTCTTCGAACGTCACGTTGTGCGTGTTGCCTCCCCCCCACGTCCACGTGATGCCGGCCCCGGTCGCGATGGGCGACGAGGCCGGCGCGAAGAAGTTGTCGCAGACCCGCACGGCCGTCGCGGTTCCACCGCTGGCGCACGACGGCCCCGTCCCGTCGTCGGAGCAGGCGAGCGCGACTCCGGCCACGAGCGCCACCCGATGCATCACGTTCATGGTCTCCCTCCGCGTTGAGCGTTGAGTCATTTCACGAGCCTGGTGTCTGGGCGGAACACCGCCCACGCAAACCAGAAGTGGTTGCCGTGGGGCACTGGGTCGAGACGGCGCCCGGCGAGCGGTCCCTCCACCGCGCGGCCGCTCAGCAGCCAGATGCTCCCGGTCTCCCGGTCCCGAAACCGGCCGTCCCCCGCCGGCTCGAAGCTCAGCACCCGGCCCTCGAGCAGGCGGTCGAACACCGCCGTGGCGCCGACGTCCCGGCCGTCCTGCACCGTCGCCGCGTCCACGGCACTCGCCGTCCCGGGCGCCCACGCCACCACGACGCGCAGCGCGCCGACGTCGTCGTTGATGACACGGCGCCGCGCGAGCAGCGAGAACGCATAGGCCACGGATCGACCGCCGGCCTCGAGCGCGACCACCCGCTCCATCGCGGGGAGCCGTCCGTCCGGCTCGCCGCGAAAGAAGACGGCGATGGGACTCCGCCGCGTGTCGTACCCCTCGTAGGGATTCCGGCCGTAAGGGCGGTCGTGTCCGGTGTTTCGCGAGAGCACGCGGCCCGCCGGATACGTCTCCCGAAAGTCGCGCCAGCTCGTCACCGGGGCGGCGATGAATCGCAGCTGCTTCCCCGCGTAGGTGCCGACGATCCCCTCGCCCGTGGCCTGTTGCCACCACGACTCGGTCTGGCGGTCGTACATCACGAGGTCCGAGTGGCGCAGCCTTCCGGTGGTGCCGAAGTCGAGCACCCGGCCGTCGAGCCGCCGGTCGAACGCCAGGGCGGTGTTGCACAGGGGGCAATAGGTGACCGCCACGGGCTCGCCGCCGACCGCGTCGTTCACGATCTCGTGCCACATGAGAATCTGGAGCGGGTAGGCACGAGCGTCGTCCCCGATTTCGACCACGACCACCGGCTCGCGGTCGCTGAGCCATCGGGCAGCCCGGGACACCGTTTCGAACCGCGGCCGGTCGATGGCCGGAATGCCGTCCTTGGGCGGACCGCCCGAGACGATCTCGGCGAGCGGGACGGTGTGCCGCGAAAAGTCCGTGCGCCATTCCCGCAGTTCGGGACTGAGCGGCGCTTGCACCGCCGCCGCGAAGAGAGCCAGTACCACCGTCATCCGGCGAACCTACGCCTCCGGCCCCCTCTTGCGCCGCAGCCACTCGTCCAGCGTCCACGCGTCGCGGTCGCGCAGAAGGTAGAGCGCCACGAAGGCGGCGAGTACGGGCACGCCGGCCAGGAACAGATGGTTCGGAGCCCCACCTGAGCGCAGCCCCCACGGATCGAGCAGCTGGCGCCAGGTCGCCGCGACCGAGACGGCGTGGACCAACAATGCCAAGCCGTACGTCGCCCGCCGCCAGAGCCCAGCCGTGATGGCAAGGGCGAGCGCGCTTTCGAGCGCGCCCACGAGCGGGACGAGCGCGGCGGTTAACCCCACGCCGTAAAACCCGCCCCAGATCCGCACCGTCACCTCGGGGATCACGAACTTCTCGACCCCCCACAGCAGCAGGAACACGCCGAGCGACACGCGCAGAACGGCGAGCGCCCACCGCTCCGCGGCCACGGGATCCCGCACGTCCATATCTCACCCCCCGGATAGGCATCGTGAGGAAATCCCCAGCGCCGCCGCGAAGTTCCCGGGAACCAAACGCCGTCGTCGTGGATTGGCCGCGAGTCGAAAGGACGCCACACCGATGGTCTCG
This sequence comes from Gemmatimonadales bacterium, assembly GCA_050921735.1. Taxonomy (GTDB): domain Bacteria; phylum Gemmatimonadota; class Gemmatimonadetes; order Gemmatimonadales; family GWC2-71-9; genus DATLXT01. The sequence goes on from JBOHSV010000358.1 coordinate 13,152, forward strand.
TGCCGGGAAGTGATCCAGCAGCTGTGGGATTACCTGGATGGCGAGCTCCCCCCCGAGCGAATGGGAGCGATTGCCGAGCACCTGGCGGAGTGCGCGCGCTGCTATCCCCAGTACCGGTTCGAGTTCGCCTTCCTGGAAGCCCTCGCGCGGCAGCGCGACTGGCTCCCCGGACCCACGCAGGCGCTGGCGGAACGGCTGCGCCTGCTCATCTCTACGTAACACCATGAGGAGGTTCGTATGTTGAGTCGCATGCTTTCCCTCACCGCCGTCGCCGCCGGGCTCAGCCTGGCGGGCGCCGGCACCGCCGCCGCCCAGGGAGCCCAGGCGCCCAAAGGGACACAGCGGACCATCACGGGCACCGTGGTGGATGTGTCCTGTAAGTTCGGCCAGGGCCTGACGGGCGAGAGTCACCGGATGTGCGCGCAGGTGTGCGCCGACAAGGGGATCCCGCTCGCCATCCTAGGCTCGGACGGGAAGCTCTACATCCCCACCACGGCCGCCATGCCCGGCGACGGGCAGAACGAGCGGCTCAAGGAGTTCGCAGAGCAGGAAGTCACGGTCACCGGGACCGTGTTCCCGGCCGGCGGGGCGAGCGCGATTCAGATCGCGTCGATCCGACGGAAGTCCTGAGGTACAAGGGGGGCGCCCGTGGTCGGCCTGCGACGCTCGTGGCAACGCCTGCTCGCAGCCCTCTACGGGCGCTTGCCCGTCCTGCCGGCGCTCGCCGCGAGGAGGTGGAGGGGCGAAGCGAGTGGAGCGATCCCCTGGTCTCCGGCGCGAGTCCGTCTGCCCGAAGCGACGATCGCGCTGGTCACGAGCGCGGGCGTGCATCTGATCGGCGACCGACCGTTCGACATGGCGAATCCGGAAGGCGATGCGAGCTTCCGCCTCATCCCGGGCGACACCGCGCTGAGCGCCCTCACCATCACCCACGATTACTACGACCACCGGGCGGCCGGCCGCGACCTCAACTGCGTGTTCCCGCTCGAGCGGTTGCGCGATCTGGCTCACGCCGGGAGGATCGGGAGCGTCGCCCCGCGGCACATGGGCACGATGGGGCACATCCTCGGAGCGGAGGAGCGGCGCCTGGTGGCGGAAACGGCTCCGGCCGTCGCCGATCTGCTCGTCGCCGATGGCGTGGATTACGTCCTCGCCACGCCGGGGTGAACCACGTGCCATCGGTCCGTGGGACTGATCGCGCGGGAGATCGAGCGGGCGGGTATCCCCACCGTCACGCTCTCGGTTGTGCGCGAAGCCTCGGTACGCTGCCCCGCGCCTCGCACTGTCTTCGTGCCGTTCCGCCTGGGGCAGGTGTTCGGCGAGCCGGGCGCGGCGGCGCAGCAGCGGGCGATCGTCGCCGATGCGCTCGCGGCCTTCGGACGCGTGCGCGACCCGGGCGCCATTCTGGACTTGCCCTACCGGTGGAAGCGCAGCGTCTATCGGGACCCGCTCGACCCGCCCCGGGACACCGGCGATGATTGACGTCCTCGACGCGCTCCGCGAGAGCCTGGCGCCCCGGTACGATGTCGAGCGGCTGATCGGCGTCGGGGGCATGGCGAAAGTGTATCTCGCGACCGAGCGGCCCCGCATCGGCGGGTGGCGATCAAGGTCATGGACCCCGAGATCGCCACTCGGCTGTCGCGGGAGCGCTTCGTCCGGGAAGTGGAGCTCTGCTCGCGCCTCAGCCACCCTCACATCGTGCCGGTGTTCGCGGCGGACGAGTGTCCGCTGGACGCGGGCGGGAGGGACGGCGGGGGCGGCGGGGACGGCGGAGGCGGGTTGTGCTATTACGTGATGCCGTACGTCGAAGGCGAGTCGCTCCGGCAGCGCTTGCTCCACGAGCAGCCGCTCTCGTTGCAGACCGCGCTGCACATCGCGGCCGACGTGGCGGACGCGTTGAGCTACGCGCACGGCCATGGCGTCGTGCACCGCGACATCAAGCCCGAGAACATCCTGCTGTCGGGCGATCACGCGCTGGTCGCCGATTTCGGCGTCGGAGCAGGGGGAGATGGAGTCCCATCCCGCCCAGAACGTGCTGCGGATCGCTCGCGCCCCAGCCGAGGTGGCGCTGCTGCTCGGCATTCCGGCAGCGGAGTTGCGACGCCGGATCCGAGAGGGTACTGCACGGCTGCTCGCCGCGCGCGCTCCGCACCAGGCGCCACTCGTCGAGGAGACGAAGTTCACCGATCGGAACGGGATGATGGTCGCTGCTTATCTCGACGCGTACGTGACCCTGGCCGACACGGCGGCGCGGGACGTCGCGCTGCGGACGCTCGACTTCCTGCTCGATCGCTCCGTGAGCCGCGACGGCACGGTGAAGCACGCGACGTCCGGCGAGCGGAGCTACGTCGAGGGGATGATGGGCGACTACGCCGGGCTGGCCGACGCCCTGCTCGACGGCTTCCAGGTATCGGCAAACGCGGGGTACCTCGACGCAGCGGCGCGCGTCATGAACCGGGCGGTCGAGCTGTTCTGGGACAAG
>JBOHSV010000359.1:0-3840 GCA_050921735.1 Gemmatimonadales bacterium
CCGCGCGCTCGACGGATTCCTTGGCCGCCTTCCACAATTTGCTCCGCCCGCCCCAGTATCCCTTGGCGAGCTTCATCACTTTCTTCTTGCGCTTCAGGCGCGCGACGTTGCTGTTGACCTTGGCCATGATCGCCCTCTATGTCTGCAGCAGGCGCTTCAGCCTGCGCTCGTCCGCATGCGCCACCAGCGTCCCCTTGCGCAGGTGCCGCTTCCGCTTGGGGTGCTTCTTGGTCAGGATGTGGCTCTTGTTCGCCTGGTGGCGGCGCAGCCGGCCGCTCCCCGTGAGCCGCACGCGCTTCCGCAGCGCGCGCTTGGATTTCATTTTCGGCATCTCCGCTCCTACTTCGGGGCGATCACCATACTCATGTTGCGGCCCTCGAGCTTGGGCTCCTGCTCGATCTTGCCCACGTCCTTCAGCTCGGCCGCCACGCGGTCCAGCACCTCGCGGCCCAGCTCCGTGTGGGCCATCTGCCGGCCGCGGTACATCATCGTCACCTTCACCTTGTTCCCGTCCGCCAGGAACTCCCGCGCGTGGCGGGTCTTGAACTCGAAATCGTGGTTGTTGATCCCGGGGCGGTACTTCACTTCCTTGAGATGGATTACGTGCTGCTTCTTCTTCGCGGCCCGGGCGGCTTTCGCCTGCTCGAACTTGAACTTCCCGTAATCCATGATCTTCACGACGGGCGGCCGCGCCAGCGGCGCCACCTCCACCAGGTCCAGCCCCCGCTCCTCCGCCGCCGCCAATGCCTGATCCACCGGCATCACCCCGAGCTGCGCTCCGTCGTTCGCGATCACGCGCACCGGACTGATCCGGATCTGCCGGTTGACGCGAATCCGCGGTTGTCGACTGTTGTCGATCGCCAGGTGCTCACTCCCTCCTGAAAACGAAAAGCGGATTCCTGTCCCGGAACCCGCGTCTGCGTTGCCGGTTAGCACATAGTGGGCCTCAAGTTAGCCGGCCCGGATGGGGTCCACAAGACCGAACCCTTTCCCGTCCCGCCCCAGCCGCCCCGCCGCCGTCACGGGGTCGTGCTCGAACACCAGCAGCCACCCTTCCGCCTCGGCCCGGCCGTAGAGCCGCCGCTTCGCCTCCAGGGTCACCAGCGGCTCGAGGTCGTACCCCATGATCCACGGCAGGGGGAGGTGCGCCGCGGTGGGCACCAGATCCGCCAGGAAGCACGCCCGCTCGCCCCCGCTTTCCACCAGCACCGACTGATGGTGGGGCACGTGCCCCGGCGTCGGCAGGCACCGGATGCCGGGCAGCACGTCCGTCTCCCCCTGGAGCAGGCGGAAGTCGATCGCCTCGAAATTGTGCGGGAGATAGCTCGCCGCCGTGCGCTCGTTCGTGTGGCGGGCGAACTCGAGCTCGCCCCGTTGCACCACATACGTGGCCCGCGGGAAGGTCACGCGAACGCTCGGATGGGCGGGCGCGTCCTCGACCGGATCCCGATAGGTGTTTCCCCCCGCGTGGTCGAAGTGGAGGTGGGTATTGATCACCCAGCGCACGTCGTCGGGCCCGTGCCCCAGAACGCGCAGGGCGTCCTCCAGCCGGGTATGCCCGCCGGCCCCGGCGTTGTCCACGCCGTAGATGTCCTGGAACTTGGCGCCTTCTTTGTTGCCCAGCCCGGTGTCGATCAGGACCAGGCCGTCGGGGTGCTCCACCAGCAGGCAGCGCAGGGCGAGCGGGATGCGGTTGCGCTCGTCGGGCGGGATGCGGCGCTGCCACAGCGGCTTGGGCACGACGCCGAACATGGCGCCCCCGTCGAGCCGCTGCGTCCCGGCTTCGAGCGCGTGGCAGCGCAGCCGGCCTACGGTGAACGTCGTGTGCATCGGAGACGCACTGGCATCATGGATCCTCTCTCCTCAACGGGAGGGTCATACACCGCGGCCCTCCGCCGCCGCGCACCAGCTCGCTCCCCTCGATCGTGATGACGGCGCGCTCGCCGTCCGCCAGCGAGGCGTCGCCGGTGAGCAGGTGCACGGCGCTGATCACGGCGAAGCCGGCCTGCTCCAGCTCGGCGATGGTCGCCTCGTTGCGCGCGTAGGTGAGCACCACGCCCGGCCGCACGGTGAAGAAGTTGCAGCCCGACGACCACTGCTCGCGCTCCTGCAGGGGCCGGCTGTTGCCGCCGCAGAACACCGGCTCGAGCGGCTGATCCACCGCCTGCAGGGCGGCGAAGAAATTGGGCATCTCCTTCACGCCCGTGGACCGCCGGCGGCGGTGCAGCACCGCCAGGCGCTCGGGCCCGACGAAATGCGGGGGGTACACGCTGCACAGCTCGCGGTCGAGCTGGGTGAAGATCATGTCGAGGTGGATCGCCGTGTGTTCCTGCGGCAGCACCACCGTGACCACGTCGGTGACGCCGCAGTGCTCGAACGCCAGGTCGCACAGGTGATCCAGCGCGGCGGGACTGGACCGCTCCGAGAAGCCCAGCACCAGCAGATCGGGGCGCAGCGGGTGGACGTCGCCCCCCTCCAGCGTGTAGTTGTTGCGCTTCTCCTCCGAGCCGTCGTACAGGATGCCGGCGTTCTCGAGCAGGGGGTGGTAGGTGAACAGCGCCTTGATCAGCAGCTCCTCGGTCCAGCGCACGCCGTAGCGCATCGAGCCGATGATCGAATGCTCGCCGATCACGATCCCCACGTCGCGCGTGAAGAACAGGTTGGGGAGCGGCGGGAGGGCATACCCCACCTCGTTGAGCGCGCGGGAGATGGGCCCGGGCTCTTCCAGGGCGCCTTCGACCATCAGCGTCACGAGCTCGTCGGGCTCGAGCCGGCCGAGCTGCTGGGCGAGGGCGTCCGACGGCACGACCTCGAGCGCCCGCGCGGTCAGATGATCGCGGACTTCGCGGCGCGCCACCACGTCCGTGAGCAGGTCGCGCACCTCGTACACCTCGGCGAAGCGCTCCAGCACCGCCACCAGGCGCCGGTGCTCGCGCTGCGCGAGGTCCAGGTCGATGATGTCGTCGTACAGGTAGTCTTCGCGGTTCCCGGGGGTCACCGCCACCAGCTCGTTCCCCGGCGTATGGACGAGCACGGCCCGCAGCGGGCCGATTTCGGAGGTGACGTGGACGCGGGGCATGAGCAAATCTAAGAGGCGTTGGCCGTTGCCGGCTGCCAGTAGTCCAACTCAGCGATTGGCTAGGGCGTACGACAGCGTCTCGAGCTCCGCGGCCATGTTGACGTGCTTGACGATCACGTCGGCGGGGACGTCGAGCGGGACCGGCGCGAAGTTGAGGATGGCCTTGACGCCGCCGCGCACCAGCCGGTCCACGACCTCCTGGGCCGCGTCGGCGGGCGTGGCCACGATGGCGATGTCGCTCCGGTCGCGCTCCAGGTCCGGCTCGAGCCGCCGCACGTCGCGTACCACCAGGCCGTTCCACCGGGTGCCGACCTTCCGGGGGTCGCGGTCGTAGATCGCGGCGATCTCGAAGCCGCGCTGGCGGAACCCTTCGTACTGCACCAGCGCGCCGCCGATGCGGCCGGCGCCCACGAGCACCACGCGATAGGGGCGCCCGAGGCCGAGGATCGCGCGGATGCGGGCGGCGAGCGCGGGCACGGCATATCCCAGGCCGCGCTGGCCGAACGAGCCGAAGAACGACAGGTCCTTGCGGACCTGCGCCGACGTGGTGCCGGCGCGCCGGGCCAGCTCGCCGGACGAGATGGTGGGGATGTCGCGGGCGAGGGACTGCTCCAGGAAGCGCAGGTAGAGGGAGAGCCGCCGGACGGCGCTTTCGGAGATCTTCCGCATTTGTGAATTATTTCACAATCGCCCGCTCCAAAGCAAGAGACGCACGAACGCCTCGGGCGCCAGGGTCTCCGGCCGCGCCGCGGGATCGAGCC
>JBOHSV010000360.1:0-3041 GCA_050921735.1 Gemmatimonadales bacterium
GGCCTCTCCACCCGCGCCATCCACGGCGAGCCGGAAGCGCGTCCCGACTGGACGCCCGTGGCGCCGCCGATCGTCCAGAGCTCCACCTTCACCAACCCCGTGGGCTCCGCCGCGGAAGTCCTCTACAGCCGCTACGGGAACAATCCGAATCAGGTGGCCATCGGACGGCGGCTCGCCCGGCTCGAGGGGGCGGAGGCCGCGTTGTTCGTCGCCAGCGGGATGGGGGCCGTGGCGCTGGCGCACCTCGCCGTGCTGCGGCCCGGGGACCACCTGCTCTCGAGCGAGTGGGTGTACGGCGGCGTGCACCGCCTGTTCTCGCAGGAGTTCGGCCGCCTGGGCATCGAGGTCACCTTCGTCACCCCGCTGCAGTCGCGCGAGTGGAAGCGCCACCTGCGGAAGAACACACGGGCGGTGTTCGTCGAGATCCTGACGAACCCGCTGCTCCGCGTCGTGGACCCGGAGCCGATCGCCACGCTGTGCAAGACGGAGGGGCTGGCGCTGATCGTGGACTCGACCTTCGCCACGCCCATCACCTTCCGGCCGCTGGAGCACGGCGCCGATATCGTGGTCCACAGCGCCACCAAGTACCTCAACGGACACTCCGACGTCATCGCCGGGGCGGTCGCCGGAACCGAGGCGGTGGTCGAGGAAGTGCGCCGCCTGATGCAGCTGTGGGGCCAGGCGCTGGACCCCTTTGCGGCGTGGCTGATCGACCGCGGCCTCCGCACGCTCGTGGTGCGCGTCGAGCGCCAGAACCAGACCGCGTTGGGGCTCGCGCAGTGGTGCGCGGGCCAGGCGGCGTTCGCCCGGGTGCACTACCCCGGGCTGCCCACGCATCCCGATCACGACGTCGCGCAGGCCGTGCTCGGCGGCTTCGGCGGCCTGCTGGGGGTGGAGCTCAAGGGCGGGGCCCGCGCCGCCGAGCGGTTCCTGCGGGCCCTGCGCCTGGTGACCCACGCCCCCAGCCTGGGGGGCGTGGAAACGCTCGTGTCCGAGCCGCGGTTCACGTCGCATGCCGGGCTGTCGCCCGAAGACCGCGAGCGGGCTGGCATTCCCGACGGGTTCCTGAGATTTTCCGTCGGGCTCGAGGACCTGGACGACCTCATTGCCGATTTCGCGCAGGCCGCGGCGCAGCTCTAAGTGATCAAGCTCACGAGCGTCTTCAAATCGTTCCCCAAGGGCGGGCTGGCGCTGAAGGACGTCTCGTTCCACATCGCCAAGGGCGAGTTCGTCTTTCTCACCGGGCACTCCGGCGCCGGCAAGTCCACGGTGCTGAAGCTGGTGTACGCCGAGGAGCGCCCCACGAGCGGCGAGGTCCGCGTGTCGGGCTACAACGTCGCCACCATGCCCGCCGGCGAGGTCCCCCAGCTGCGGCGGCGGCTCGGGATCGTGTTCCAGGACTTCCGCCTGCTCGAGGACCGCACGGCCGGAGAGAACGTCGCGTTCGCGCTCGAGGTGACCGGCGCGCGGCGCGGCCAGATTCCCGCGCGGGTGATGCGCGTGCTCACGCAGGTGGGGCTGGCGGCCAAGGCGCAGGCCTACCCGGGCGAATTGTCGGGAGGCGAGCAGCAGCGCGTCGCCATCGCCCGGGCCCTCGTCAACGAGCCCACGGTCCTGCTGGCCGACGAGCCCACCGGCAACCTCGACGAGCGCGCCACGCGCGGCGTGTTCCAGCTGCTGCGCGACATCAACGCCAGCGGCACCGCGGTGGTCATGGCCACGCACGACCTCGACATCGTGCGCCAGGCCCCGTACCGCGTGATCGAGCTGCAGGAAGGCGCGGTGGTGTTCGACAGCGCGGTGGACGAGCCGCGCGACCGCGCGGCGGGGCCGTGAACCTCGTCGTCCGCGAGGCGTTCCTCGCCTTCCGCCGCGCCCCCCTGCTCTCGGCGCTCTCGGTCACGACCATCGCCTTCTCGCTGTTCGTGGTGGGGCTGTTCGGCCTGGTGGCCGTGAACCTCCAGAGCACGCTGGAGGACGTCGCCGAGCGCGTGGAGATCGTCGCCTACGTCCTGCCGGGGACGCCGCTCGAGACGGTCACGCTCGCGCAGCAGGACATCGAGTCGTTCCCCGAGGTGCTCTCGGCGGGGTACGTGAGCGAGGACTCGGCGCTCGCGCGGGCGCGGGCCGAGCTGGCCGAGTTCCAGGACGTCCTGCGCGAGCTCGAGCGCAATCCGCTGCCCGCGTCGATCGAGGTGCGGCTGCAGCCCGGGTTCCGGGACACCGAGCACGTGACCCAGGTGGCGGAGCGGCTGCGCGGATTCGGGTTCGTGGACGACGTGCGCTACGGCCGGGACTGGGTGCAGAAGCTGGACCGGCTGCGGGGAATCGCCGCCCTCGTCGGCCTCGCCGTCGGCAGCGCGTTCGCGGTCGTGGCCATCATCATCATCGGCACCACCATCCGCATGGCGGTCCTGCAGCGCGGGCGCGAGATCGCCATCATGCGGCTCGTGGGCGCCACCGACGGATTCATCCGGCGTCCGTTCCTGCTCCAGGGCGCCATCAAGGGCATGCTCGGGGGCGCGATCGCGATCGGCCTGTCGTACGGCGCGTACCTCGCGGGCACGCAATGGCTCGACTTTCAGGCGGCCTTCTTCTCCCGCGAGCAGGCCGCGGCGATCGTCGGCTTCGGCACGGTGATCGGGCTGCTCGGCTCCTCCCTCAGCGTGGGGAGGCACCTGCGGCGGGTATGACGACTGAAAAGCGTCGCGCAAAGACGTCACGCGGAGACGTCACGCGAAACCGTAGTCGGCGCGACCACGCCTTCGCGCGACGTCTGTGCGTGACGTCTTTGTGCTACGTCCTTCTGGGTGGGGTGGCGGAGGGGCAGCAGCGCCAGACCCTCGACGCCCAGCTGCGCGAGAGCCAGGGGCGGATGGAAAACATCCGCCGCGAGCGCTCGCTCGTGGAACAGGAGCTCGAGCGCCTGCGCACCCAGGTGCACTCCCTGTCGGACGAGCTCTCGAACCTCGAGCGCCAGAAGCAAAGCACCACGCGGATCGTCAACGAGCTCGACCGCCAGATCGCCGGCCACACCGGGC
>JBOHSV010000361.1:0-4738 GCA_050921735.1 Gemmatimonadales bacterium
CCCTCCCCCCGGCCTACGCGCTATCGGTCGGAGCCCTCGTGGCCCGGAAAAACCTCGCGCGCGTATTCGACGCCGTGCAGGCCCTTCGGACCGAGCCGGCCACCGCCGACCTCATGCTCATCCACGCCGGGCCCACAGGAGCGCTGGCCGCCGACGTCGCAGCCGCCGCCTCCAGACCCGGACTCGCTGGCGCCGTGTCGGTCCTCGGCTACGTGCCAGCGGAAGATCTGGCCGCCTTGTACGGCCTGGCCCGCTTTCTCGTGTTTCCCTCGCTCGACGAGGGGTTTGGGCTCCCGGTGGCCGAGGCGATGGCGTGCGGCTGCCCCGCGATCACCTCCAACATCTCCGCCCTTCCGGAGGTGGCCGGCGACGCGGCGCTGCTCGTGGACCCCACGTCGACCGACGAGATCGCTGGCGCGATGCGGCGACTCTGGACCGACGAGGCGCTGCGTAACGCCCTCGTGCGGCGCGGGCTGGCCCGCGCGGCGGGGTACCGCTGGGAGCGGACGGCCGCGGCGACCGTGGCCGTGTATGAGACCGCGAGTCCGTAGGGCCGCTGCACGGGCGACCGCGGCAGCGGCGCTGACGCTGGGCTGCGTGATCTACGATCCGATCGGCCCTTCCCTACCACGCCTGGCGGGCGATTACGCCACGACCATCACCATCGCGTACCAGAACTCCCTCGACACGCGCGCGGATACCCTCTTCGCCGTCATCACCCTGCCGAACGTCGGCCGGCGCGGAAACTTCATGGGCCAGTACGTTATCGGAACCGAGGTGGGCCCCTTCGGGGGACTGCTATTCCCCAGCCGCCGGATCGAGCTCCCCACATTCGGTCCGGGGCCGCAGCCCATTGCCCAGGTGGCATCGGTGCGCGCGCTGTACCCACAATGCGACTTCAGCCGCGTGGGCACCGGGCAACTCCTCGGCGAGTTGCGCGGCGACACCTTGCTCGTCACCGGGCAGGCGTCGCTCCCGTGCACGTCGGAGAGCGATCCGGCCGCGGTGGACCTCACCACGTCACTGCGTCTCGATTTCTTCGGAGTCCGGTAGGCATGGCCCGCCCGCCGATCGACGAGCCCACCCCGGCGGCGCGGTGACCACGACCACCGCCCTGCGGATCCTGGTCGTTCACAACCGCTACCGCGAACCGGGCGGCGAGGACGCGGTGGTCGCGGCCGAGACCGCCCTGCTCCGCCGGCATGGGCACACGGTCGTGGAGTACGTGGACGACAATCGCCGCATCGACTCGCTCGGCCCCCTGGCGGCAGCGACGCAGACCGTGTGGTCCCGCCCGACCAGGCGCCGGCTGCGAGCCCTCCTGCGTGAGCAGACGATCGATGTGGCCCACGTCCACAACACGTTGTTCCTCGTATCGCCCTCCGCCTACTCGGCATGCCGCGACGCCGGCGTCCCCGTGGTGCAAACCGTGCACAACTACCGCTTGGCATGCGCGGCGGCGACCTTTTACCGGGCCGGGCGGCCCTGCGAAGACTGCCTCGGTCGCGCTCCATGGCCCGGGATCCTCCACGCTTGCTACCGGGAAAACCGTGCCCTCACGGCGCTCGTGGCCACCACCGTCACGGTCCACCGGTGGCTGGGCACCTGGCGCTCCGCGGTCGATCTCTATGTTGCGACTACGGACTTTCAACGGCAGAAGCTGGTGAGCACGGGTCTGCCCGAGGAACGCATCGTGGTCAAACCGCACTTCGTCGACCCGGACCCGGGCGAGAGCGGCAGGAAGGGCGGGTACGCCCTCTATGTCGGACGGCTGGCACCCGAGAAGGGGCTCGGTACGCTGCTGGACGGATGGGCGCGACTCCCCGACATTCCTCTGAAGGTCGCCGGAGACGGTCCGCTCGCGGATGGGGCACGAGCGCGACTCGCCGAGCGGGGGCAGAGCAACGTCGAGCTGGTGGGCCGCGTGTCGCGCGATGGGGTGTTCGAGCTGCTGCGCCAAGCGCGGCTGCTCGTATTCCCCTCCGAATGCTACGAGACGTTCGGCATGGCGATCGTGGAGGCATTCGCCTGCGGCGTGCCGGTGGTCGCCTCGCGCCTGGGCGCAATGGCGGAAATCGTGGCCGACGGCCGGACCGGCCTCCTGTTCCGTCCGGGGGATCCCGACGATCTCGGGCGTGCGGTGCGGCGCCTTTGGGACGACCCGGCTCTGGCCGCCCGGCTTGGCCGCGGCGCGCGGGTGGAATATGACGGCCGCTACACGGCCGAACGCAACTACCACGCGCTGATGAACTGTTATCGGCGTGTGGTTGAGGGCATCAGGACGCGCTGAAGTGCTGTGCGGGACGCCGTAGGGCCGCGCGGCACGCCTCTCGCTCGCTGCCCTCCAGCACCAGGCGCCATACCACCACCGCGAGCGAGAGCGCTGCCGCCGCGGTTACCGCCAGGGCGACGGCACCTGGCCCCATCACCGCCGCCGTCCCCACCGTCACCCCCCCGAACGCACCGACCGCGAGCAGCGCCCGCCCGCCTGCCGTTCCGAGCAGGCGGACTGGTGAGGGGCCGCCGATCTTCCAGACTGCGAGGGTGAGCAAGATCGCGTCCACCACGACCCGGAGCGTCCAGGCCGCCGCCGCGCCGACGACCCCCCATGCGCCCACGAGTCGCCATGCCACGAAGGCGTAGAGAGGCAGCTCGATCAGGTGGAACATCGTCGGGAGGTCGGGCCGATTCCGAGCCAGGAGGTACACGTACGGCAAGTGCGCCAGCCCGTTCACGAGCACCCCGAGCCCCAGGACGGCGAGGGCCGAACCGCCGCGGGCCGCGTAGATGGGCCCCAACCAGAGCCGCGACAGGGGTTCCGCGAACGCGACGAGCATCAGGACCGGCGGGCCGAGCGCCACGAGCAGGTAGCGCATCCAGCGCTGAAGCAGCACGTCGTCCCGCGTCGGCGCGCCGCTGCCCAGCGCGGGAAAGAGTGCGTTCGCGAGGCCGCTCGGCACCACGAGCAGGCGGGTCACAGCTTCGAACGGCGCTGCGTAGTACGCCACGGCTGCGACGCCCGCGCGCGCCGACAGCACGAACCGCTCGGCGTAGGTGAGCAGGGGGCTCACCACGTTGGACACGCCGACCCAGCCGCCGTAGGTGAGCACGCGCCTGGCGACCGTCCGACTCGGCCGCGTAGGCCTCAGCTCCGGAAGCGCGCGCCGCACCGCGACGACCGTGGCCCAGCACGTCGCGACGCGAGCGAGGAGCAACAGCAGCACGATACCCGGGAGCCCGACGCCCAGCGGCGCCGCCACCGCCGGCATCAAGAACACGGCGGCGGCGCTCGGCGCCCGAATCCAGTTCACGAGATCGAAGCGCTGCGCCCCCTCGAGGATCGCTCGGAGAGCCAGCGAGAGCGCCACCCACGGCACGGCAGCCGCGGTCACCCATAGCGCCGCGACGGCCTCCGGCTGCAGCGCCGCAGGAACCGCCAGGACGCCAGCCGCGAGCCCGGGAGCCAGCAGGCCCACGGCCGCCCCTCCGAGCACCCCCAGGGCTGTCTGGACGCCGGCGGTGAGGGTCGCCGCCTCGCGCACCGCAGTCGCGTCGCCCCGGGCCAGGCCGTCGGCCACGAACCGGGTCGCGGCCCGCCCAAGGCCGAGGTCGAGCACGCCGAAGTACCCCAGAACAGCCCAGATGAGGGCGAGAAGGCCGAATCGTTGCGGGCCAAGCGCGTGGGCCGTGACGGGGATGGCGGCGAGGCCAACCACGAGCGGGAGCCCCTGGCCAAGCACATTGAGCAGGGTGTTACGGGTAATACGGGGCGCCGGGTCCGGCACTTCCTCAGCGGGCAGCCGCCGCGGGCGAGCCCTCCATGACGGCGTGGCGCGCGCGCACCCTCCCCTCGATCCAGCGGTAGGTATGCGAGAGCCCTTGCTCCAGGCTCGTGTGGGGCTCCCACCCCAGGATACTCCGGAGCCGGGTGTTGTCACTGTTGCGGCCACGGACACCCTGGGGCTTCGACAGATCGTGCCGCCGCCGCACGGACTTGCCGGCGACCGCGGCCACGATGTCCACCAGCTCGTTGATCGTCACCAGCCGGTCCGTTCCAAGGTTCAGCGGCTGCCGGTACCCCGAGCGCATCAGCCGGTGGATCCCTTCCACGCAGTCGTCGATGTAGCAGTACGAGCGCGTCTGTTCTCCATCGCCCCAGACTTCGATCTCCCCTCCGTCCTCGACGAGCGCCACCTTGCGGCAGATCGCCGCCGGCGATTTTTCGCGGCCGCCCTCGAAGGCCCCGAGGGGTCCGTAAATGTTGTGGAACCGTACCACGCGCGCCTCCAGCCCGTAATCCTCCCCGTAGTGCCGGCACATGCGCTCGGCAAAGAGCTTCTCCCAGCCGTATCCGTCTTCCGCGTCGGCCGGGTAGGCGTCGTCCTCCCTGAGCGGCGCCACGTCCGGCGAGCCTTGCAGGTACTGCGGATACACGCAGGCAGAGGACGTATAGAAGAACCGACGCACGGCGCTCTGGCGGGAGGCCTCCAGCGTGTGGGCGTCCATCAGGATGTTGTCGTGCACGATCGCGGCCTTATTGGACTCGATGTACCCGATCCCCCCCATGTTGGCCGCGAGGTGGTACACCTCGTCGACGCCGCGCACGGCTCGGAGCGCATCGTCCCAGCGTCGGAGATCGAGCAGCTCGAACTCGTGCGCGGCCGACGGCTCGAACTCGGGCGGCTTCACGTCCACCCCCCGCACCCAACAGCCCTGCGCGCGCAGGTAGGTCGTCAAG
>JBOHSV010000362.1:0-6453 GCA_050921735.1 Gemmatimonadales bacterium
CGGCCGGCGCGATGATGTTCCAGCAGGGCGGCAACCCGGTCGACGCGGCGGCCGCGATGCTCGCGGCCACGTCCACCATGTGGGACGTGCTGAGCTGGGGCGGTGAGACGCAGGCGCTGATCTACAACCCGAACACGCGGAAGGTCATCGCCATCAACGCGCTCGGCGTGGCGCCGACGGGCGCGACGCCCGAGCACTACCGCGGCCGAGGCTTGCGGTACCCACCGGAGTACGGCCCGCTCGCGGCCATCACGCCCGGCACGCCGGGCGGCCTGATGGTGATGCTGGCCGAGTACGGCAAACTGTCGTTGCGCGACGTGCTCGCGCCGGCGATCCAGCTGGCGGACGGGTATCCCATCGAGGAGCAGACCGCGAACTCGATCGAGCGCAGCAAGGCCCGCCTGAACGAGTGGAAGTACTCCCGGGCGGTCATGCTGCCCCACGCGGGCGAAGCGCGCGAAGCCCCATACCCGGGGGAGATCTTCCGGCAGTCCGACCTCGCGGCCACCCTCCGCAAGCTCGTCGAGGCCGAGCAGCAGGCCCTGCGCGGTGGTAAGAGCCGTAAGGACGCGATCTATGCCGCCTACGACCGGTTCTACAAGGGCGACATCGCGCGGGAGTTCGTGCGCGGCTTTCAGGAAGAAGGCGGTCTCATCACCATGCAGGACCTCGCGGGCTGGCGCGTGAAGATCGAACAGCCGGTCACGACCACGTACAAGGGCATCGACGTCTACAAGCTCGACACGTGGACGCAGGGACCGGTCATGCTCCAGGCGCTGAACATCCTCGAGAACCTCGATCTGCGGTCCATGGGATACAACAGCGCGCGCTACATCCACACGCTGTACCAGGCCATGAACCTCGCGTTCGCCGACCGCGACTTCTACTACGGCGACCCCGCTTTCCCGCCCGAGGAGCCGCGGCGGGGGTTGCTGTCCAAGGACTACGCGCGGGAGCGGGCCAAGCTCATCAATCCGGACCGCAACGATCCGGACATCAAGCCCGGCGACCCCTATCCGTTCCAGGGCGGCACGAATCCCTATCTCGACCTGCTGCGCACCTGGCCGCCGCGGCCCGCGACGACGACGGAGGAGGGCCGGTCGACCGGCGTCGGCTGGTGGGGGGACGATCCCTTCTTCCGGGGCACCACGTCGATCGAGGCGGCGGATACCTCGGGCTGGGTGGTATCCATCACCCCCTCCGGCGGGTGGATTCCCGCGCTGATCGCCGGCCGCACCGGCATCGGGGTGAGCCAGCGGGCGCAGCAGTTCGTCGTCGAGGCGGCCGACAACCCGTTCAACGTGATCGCGCCGGGGAAGCGCCCACGGGTGACGCTGACGCCCGGGCTCGCCCTGAAGGACGGCCGGCCGTTCCTCGCATTCGCGGTACAAGGCGGGGACACGCAGGATCAGAACCTGCTCCAGTTCTTCCTCAACGTCGTGGAGTTCGGGATGGACGTGCAGGAGGCAGTGGAGGCGGCGAACATCACCAGCTATCAGATGCGCAACTCGTTCGGCGATCACGAGGCGCGCCCGGGGCGCGTCACGCTGAACGCCGACACGCCCCCCTGGGTGCGGGCGGAGCTCGACCGGATGGGATACCGGCTGAGCTTTCAGGACCGGACGTCGGGCCCGATCAACGCGATCTTCTTCGACTGGAAGCACGGCACGTTCTGGGGCGGGTCGTCGAACCACGGTGAGGACTACGGCATCGCTTGGTGACCGAAAGGAGGGCGTTTCCCATGCAGACGACTCGGAATGCGGTGGCCGGCGCGATCATGGTCTGCGCCGCGATGGCGCTCGCGGCACCGCGGGCGGCGGCGGCGCAGGAGCCGCAGCCGGACGATCCCCAGGCCGCGATGCAGCAGCAGATGCAGATGATGGGCCCGATGATGGGCATGATGATGGAAGGCATGATGGAGAGCCTGCTCGCGACGCTCGCCAAACCGCAGACCGCCGAGCGGCTCGCGACCTTCACGAAGGCCTACTACGATGCGTTGGTGCGCAAAGGGTTCACGAAAGACGAGGCCCTGCGGATCGTGACGGCGGTCGGGATCCCGATGCCGCAGATGAGCCGGTGAGGTTCGCCCCACGTCCTCTCAACAGGAGTCGCGCATGAGTCGCCCAATTTCCGCCGCCCTCGGCCTCGCGCTGATCGCGGTCCTGTCCACGGCGTCGGCCCAGCAGGCGCCTGCCGGCGAGCGTGGCGATATGCTCGCCCAGCTCGATGACGCCGCCACCAAGCTCGCGCAGCTCGCCGAGGCGATCCCGCAGGAGAAGTACGCGTGGCGGCCCGCCGAGGGCGTCCGTTCGGTGAGCCAGGTGTTCGTGCACGTCGCCAGCGCGAACTTCTTCTTCCCGACCCTGGTCGGCGTACCGGCGACCTCGCGCCCGCCGCGCGACGCCGAGCAGAGCGTCACCGACAAGGCCCAGGTCGTCGACTGGCTCAAGCGCTCCTTCGACCACGCGCGCGCGGCGATCCGCGGGATGTCGGAGGCCGACCTCGACAAGCCGGTGGACATGTTCGGGCGGCCGAGCACGTACCGCTACGTCCTGCTCACGATGGTGTCGCACGCGCACGAGCACCTCGGGCAGTCGATCGCGTACGCGCGCGGCAACGGCGTCGTCCCGCCCTGGTCGGCCGGCGGCAACTGAGAGACGGGCTATGCGCATCGTCGTCCCGCTGCTGCTCGGCGCCGCCGCGGTCGCGTGCGGCGCGAAGGCCGGCTCGGAGGCGGTGCGCCCGCCCGGCCCGCGCAACGTGATCCTCGAAGAGGAGGTCCGGCGGGCGCCCGGCAACAACCTCTACGACATCGTCCGCACGCTGCGGCCCGAATGGCTGCGCACCAGCCCGACCGTGCTGCGGCCCGGCGCCGAGGGCGAGATCATCGTCTACCTCGAGCGGACCCGCATGGGCGGGTTGTCGGTGCTGCGCTCGCTCCAGCCCGGCGACGTCGTGCTGATCCGCTACTACAGCCCGTCGGAAGCGATGGGCGAGTTCGGGCCGGGCCACCTGCACGGCGCCATCCAGATCCGAACGAGCGCGCCGTGACCGGGCCGCCTAGCGGTACCCCGCCGCCTGGAGGCTGAACAGCTCGGCGTACAGCCCGCCCCGGGCCAGCAGCTCCTCGTGCGTCCCCTGCTCCACCAGCGCCCCACCCTGGAGCACGAGGATGCGGTCGGCCATGCGGACCGTCGAGAACCGGTGGGAGATGAGCACGGCCATCTTCCCCCGGGTCAGCTCCGCGAACCGCAGGAAGACCTGGTACTCGGCCCGCGCGTCCAGCGCCGCGGTGGGCTCGTCGAGAATCAGCACCTGGGCGTCCCGCATGTACGCGCGCGCCAGCGCCACCTTCTGCCACTCCCCGCCCGACAGCTCGACCCCGCCGTCGAAACGCCGGCCCAGCATCTGGTCGTAGCCCTGCGCGAACCGTGCCGCGAGGGTATCCGCCAGGCTGCGGCGCGCCGCGTCCTGAATGCGCGCCTCGTCTCCCAACGCCTCGACCTGGCTGACCCCGATGTTCTCCCGCAGGATGAAATCGTAGCGCACGTAGTCCTGGAAGATCACGCCGATGTTCCGCCGCAGGCTGTCGAGGTCGTATGACCGGAGATCCTCGCCGTCCAGCAGGATGCGTCCCTCGTCCGGGTCGTACAGGCGCGCCAGCAATTTCACCAGCGTCGTCTTGCCCGCCCCGTTTTCGCCGACGAGCGCGATGCGCTCGCCCGGCTCGACGCGGAACGTCAGCCCCCGCACCGCCCAGTTTTCCGATCCCGGGTACCGGAACCCGACGTCCTGGAACTCGAACCCGCGGCGGATGGGCCGCGGCACGGGCCGCGCGCCCGGCTGCGACACCACCCGCGGCTTCACGTCGAAGAAGGTGAACAGGTCGGCCAGGTAGAGACTCTGCTCGTAGATCTGCGAGAGCGACAGGAGAATCCCCTGAATCAGGTCGCGGCTCTGGCGGAACGAGCCCGCGAGGAACGTCAGCGCGCCGATCGTGAACCGGCCCAGCACGGTGAGGTAGATGATGACCGCGTACGCGCCGTAGTAACCCAGGGTCCCGATCGCCACCAGGCCGGTCGAGACCACGTTGCGCCGCACCGCCAGCCGCTTGTTCTCCCGGTAGAACTCGTCGGACAGCCTGGCGTAGCGGCCCACGAGAAAGTCCGATAACCCGAACAGCTTCACTTCCTTGGCCGATTCGTCGGACGCCCCCATGTACCGCAGGTAGTCGAGCAGCCGCCGCTCGGGCGTCCACATGTACAGCAGCGAGTACCCCAGCGCCGCGAAGTGCGCCTCTCCCAGGAACGCCGGCAATACGGCCATGGCGAGCAGGAGCAGCAGCCAGGGCAGCTCCACCAGCAGCACGCCCGCCAGGGAGACGAGCGTCACGAGGTTCTGCGCCGTGGCGAGCAGCAGCGCGAGCAGGCCGATCCGGCCCACGGTCTGGCGCCGCGCGCGCTCCAGGTGGTCGTAGGTCTCCGCGTCCTCGAACTGCGACAGGTCGAGGGTCGCGGCGTGCTCCATGAGCCGCACGGACAGGCGATTGGCGAACAGGTCGCCCAGCAGGCTCTCGAGCAGCGACGAGGCGCGCGCCAGCGCTTCGCCCCCGACCGCGATCCCGAGCTCCAGCGCCACCAGCCCCCCCAGCCGCCACCAGTCCACCGCCTCGACACCCCCGGCCCCGAACACCCCGATCCCCGCCACCACCTCGTCGATGATCAGCTTGCCGACCCACAGCACCGCGAGCGGGACGAACGCCCGGACCGCGCGGAGCGCGAGAATGGCCACGGTATAGCCCCGATGCGTCCGGTAGACCAGCTTGAGGAGGGGTGGAACGTACTTCAGGGCCTCAAATCGCTGGCGCCAGGTGGGTGGACGCCCGTCCCGCCCCGAGCGCAGGCTGCGGGGATTGGGCAGGATACCGTGGAACACGGATCGGGGGCCGCCGGCGGTCACGACCGTAAATTGGCATGGGGAGGCCTGTCGGAGTAAGGCGGGCAGGGACGGACAGGGAGAGGCATGACGATATCGCGGCGCGTGTTCGTCAGGTCTGGAGGAATGGCGTTGTTCAGCCTGGGCTTGGATCCGCTGTTCCTGGCGCGGGCAGCGCTCAACCCCTCCCGCCTCCGTCCGCCCCCGTCCGCCCCCGTCCGCCCCGTTCTCGTCTGCCTGTTCCAGCGCGGCGCCGTGGATGGGCTCAGCATGATCGTCCCGCACGGCGACCCGGTGTATTACCGCGAACGTCCTCGCATCGCGATCCCGCGGCAGACGGTGATCGACCTCGACGGCCACTTCGGCCTGCATCCCGCGCTGGCGCCCCTCCGGCCGTGGTGGGACGACCGGACGCTCGGCGTGGTCCACGCGGTGGGCTCGCCCCACCCCACCCGCAGCCATTTCGACGCCCAAGACTACATGGAGACCGGGAGGCCCGGCGTGAACTCCACGCCCGACGGCTGGCTCAACCGCTACTGCCGGCACGACCGCGAGCACGAGGAGACGCCGTGCCGTGCGGTGGCGTTCGGACCGCGGCTCCCGCGCATGCTGGCGGGCACGGCGCCCGCCCTGGCCGTGGACGACCTCCAGGTACCCGCAGGGAGCCCACGCGGCGTCGAGTACCCGCGCGGCGGGCTGGGCCGCTCCCTGTTCCAGATCGCCCGGCTGATCAAGGCAGACGTGGGGCTCGAGATCGCGGTCGCGGACGTGGGCGGGTGGGACACCCACGTCAACCAGGGCGCGGCGGAAGGCCAGCTCGCCGCCCGGCTGCGCGAGCTGGCGCACGGGCTCGCGGCGTTCGCGCGGGACCTCGGCGAGCAGATGGGGCGCGTCGTCGTCCTCACGATGTCGGAGTTCGGCCGCACGGTTCGCGAGAACGGCAACGGCGGGACCGATCACGGCCACGCCACGGCGATGCTGGTCCTCGGCGGCCCCGTGGCGGGCGGCCGGGTACTGGGGCGGTGGCCGGGCCTCGATCCCGCCGACCGGTTCGCAGGGCGCGACCTCGCGGTCACCACGGACTTCCGCGACCTGTTCGGCGAGGTGCTGGCCCGGCACCTGGGGGCGACCGATCTGCGACCGGTCTTCCCCGGGTACGAGCCGCAGGCAAGCCGATTCGTTGGGGTGATCAGCACCTAGTCTCTGCGCGACGTCTTTGTGAGACGTCTGTGCGCGACGTATCTTCAAGTTTCATGGAGGATTTCGGTCTTCGCCTCCTGCGCCTGGCAAGCGACGCCCGCGACGTCCACGCGTACTGGCAGGCCGCGGCGGAGGCGGTGCGCGAGGCGACCGGGGCCCGCGCCGTGACGATCGAGTATCACGGCCTGAGCGAGCAGGGCACGGTGACGTCGGGTCAGGGCGCCCCGCTGGCGATTCCCGAAGCGGTGTCGTGGTCGGACGCGGAGGGGCGCCGGGCCGAGCTGCGGCTCAGCGCGGCGCCGGCCGGCGCCGGGCGGG
>JBOHSV010000363.1:0-4068 GCA_050921735.1 Gemmatimonadales bacterium
CCGTCCCAGTTGTAGCTCTGGAACAGCGCGCCGATGACCTCGGCGTAGCGGAACACCTTCCCCGGCTGGCGCCAGGCGCGGCCGGCCCCGGCGTGCATGTTGATCACGCCGGTGCGCGACATGAAGCCCAGGTCGTTCGTCTCATAGGCCGGCGAGACGAGCCCGATGGCCGAGTTCGAGAACCAGTCGCCCTTCTGCTTGTTCAGGTGAAACCGCGCGGCCCACCCCGTGAGGGACGTGGCGTTCGGAACCACGCTCGCGCTCTCGTAGTCCGGGCGCTGGAAGTAGTGTACCGAGCTCTGCTGCAGCGCGGTGATGCGGGCGGCGTTGCCACGCACGTGCGAGCCGGCCACCCATCCGGTGAGCACCCACTCCTTCTCGCGATCGAGGAACGTCCAGCCGTCCAGCCCGGCGACGAACGCGCCGCTGTTCACCTGGTCGCGCAGCGGCGGGGCGTCGAAGTCCCGGACCACGGTGGTGATCATGGTGCCGAGGCCCTGCCGCCCCTCGGGGAACTCCCGCTGGGCGCGGAACACGCCGTAATACGTGAGCGGTTCGATCTCGGCACGGAACCGGGTGTCGCTGGTGGTGTCGTGCAGCTGGACGTACTCGCGGTCGGTGACGGCGGCCAGCGTGCCGAGGTTCCACCGGCCGGCCACCTTGCCGGTGAGCTTGAGGGCGCCGAGGATGTTCACGCCTTCCGGCCGGTCGGCGTAGGTCGCGTCGGGCTGACCGCCCTGCGGCGCGCGCCCCATGCGGCGCGTGTAGAACATGTTGGGATTCGACCAGTTGAAGCCCCAATAATTGCTCGCCCCGCCGAACCCGAACTCGAAGATCGTCGAGCCCTCGATGAAGAACGGCCGCTTCTCCTGAAAGAACGTCTCGACGTCGCTGAGGTTGACCACGGCGGGATCCACCTCGACCTGCCCGAAATCGGGATTGATCGTGGCGTTGAGGGTGAAGTTGCTGCCGATCCCGGCGCGGAGATCGAGGCCCATCGCGGGGGTGTAGGTCGAGCCGTCGTTGAACGGGTCGCCCGCGTCGTGGCGCGTGAACGCCGCGCGCGTGTTGAGGTACGGCATCAGCTCGAGCCGCCGGGGCGGCGTGATGCGCTCGATGCCCACGAGGTCGGCGAAGCGCGAGACGAAGCCGCTCGCGTCCTTGGGGCGCGGCACGTAGAAGTCGATCTCGTTCTTGCGGGCGATCTCGCGCCGGAAGTTGACGCCCCACACCTGCACGTCGGCCGCCCGGAACCGCAGCTGCGAATAGGGGATCCGCATCTCCACCGTCCACCCGTGCTCGTCGATGACGGCCTTCCCCTCCCACACGCCGTCCCAGGAGTTGTCGTCCCAGTCGTCGTTGTACAGCACGCCGTCGTACAGCGTGCCGGCGGCGTTGATGCCGAAGAAAAATCCGCTGCGGCGGTCGTAATAGGGATCGAGGTACACCGTGAACAGGTCCGAGCCGGTGGACACGTCGCGCCGCCCCAGCCGGGCGTAGATCGAGTCGGCCCCCGAGTCGTAGAGACGCGCCGCGACATAAATCGCCGCGTCGTCGTACGCGAGGTACACGACCGTGCTTTCGGTGGGCGCCGCGCCCTCGTGCGGATCCCGCTGGACGAAGTCGGTGACGCGCTGCGCGAGGCGCCACTGAGGCTCGTCGAGCCGCCCGTCCACCGCGACGCTCTGGCTGACGCGGATGGCCCGCACCGCCGGCTTGGCGGCCGGATCGGTGTCGGCCGCGCGTCGGGTTTCGCTCTGGGCCGTGTCGGTTCCGGCCACGAGCAACAGCAGGATCGCGATCGTCGTCATGGGTTCGTCCGCGGTCGTGAGGTTCGCTGGCTGGGCGCGTGACGGCGGCCGCGCAGCGACAACCACCTGGTCTTAGACGAGTCCAGCCGTGAAAGGGTTGCAGGCCACGGAGATGCGCTAGAGCGTCGCGACCACGCCCTTGATCAGCGTTCCAAGATGAACCGATACGCGACGGCCGACTTCCAGGACCTCCTCGTGGGAGAGCGCCTTGGGGGAGAGCCCGGAAGCCACGTTGGTGATGGTCGAGAAGCCCAGGCAGCGCAGGCCGCGCGCCCGTGCCACGATCACCTCGGGCACCGTGGACATCCCCACCGCGTCGGCGCCGAGCCGCTGGTACAGCCGGATCTCGGCCGGCGTCTCGTACGCGGGGCCCAGCAGCCCGCAGTACACGCCCTCCTCCAACGCGATCCGGTGGGCGGACGCCACCTCGCGCGCGCGGGCGCGGAGGGCGCGATCGTAGGGCTCGCTCATGTCGGGGAAGCGCTCCTCGCCGGGGAGCGTCGCTCCCGCCAGCGGCGAGCG
Organism: Gemmatimonadales bacterium; assembly: GCA_050921735.1. GTDB lineage: Bacteria > Gemmatimonadota > Gemmatimonadetes > Gemmatimonadales > GWC2-71-9 > DATLXT01. The sequence continues at coordinate 2,334 of JBOHSV010000363.1, forward strand.
CCACATCAGATTGATGTGATCGGCGATGAGCATCAGGGTGCCGGGACGAAAGGTGGCGCGGATGCCGCCCGCGGCATTGGTCGCGATCAGGGTCGTGACGCCGAGGTCGGCGAACACGCGGACCGGCAGGGCGACGGTGGCGGGCGCGTGGCCCTCATAGAGATGAAAGCGCCCGCTCTGGGCGAGGACCGGGACGCCCTCGAGTGTGCCCGCGACCAGCTCGCCCTTGTGGCCTGCCACACCGACAGCGGGAAAGCCTGGAATTGCGGACTGCGGAATGCGGATTGCGGATTCAATCTCATCGGCCAGCATTCCCAGGCCCGACCCCAAGACGATCGCACCGCGCGGCCGGAACCCGCCGAGGCGACGAGCCACGGCTTCCGACGCGGCATGGACGGCGTCCCCAGCCTCGGAGCGCGTAGCTACCATTCCGCAATCCGCAATCCGCACTCCGCGCTCACACGAGCATCCCCGCGATCGACGCGCTCATGAACGCGGCGAGGTTGCCGGCCACCATCGCCCGCAGGCCGAGCCTGGAGAGGTCGGATCGGCGCTGGGGCGCGAGGCCGCCGATGCCGCCGATCTGGATCGCGATGGACGAGAAGTTGGCGAACCCGAGCAGCGCGTAGGTCAGCATCACGGCCGCGCGGGGGCTGATCGCGAGCCCCTGCCCCATCTGACCGGCGAAGTCGGCGTAGGCGACGAACTCGTTGAGGACCACCTTTTCGCCGATGAACGTGCCCACGGTGCCGGCGTCCTGCCACGGCACGCCCATGAGGAACGCGATCGGCTGGAAGATCTTCCCCAGGATCAGCTGAAGGGTCAGGTCCGGCGCCCCGAAGAACGCCCCCACCCAGCCGACGCCGTAATTGAGCAGGGCGATGAGCGCGATGAACGCCATGAGCATCGCCGCCACGTTGATCGCGAGCTGCACGCCTGTGGCCGCGCCCGAGGCGGCCGCATCGATCACGTTCACCTCGGCCTTCTCGACGCTCACCCGCAGCGTGCCGCGCGTCTCCGGCTCCCCCGTCTCGGGGACGAGCATCTTGGACAGGATCAGGCCGGCCGGGGCGTTCATCACGCTGGCCGTGAGCAGGTGACCCGCGATATCGGGGAAATGCCCGCGCAGCATGCCGACATAGGCGGCCAGCACGCCGCCGGCCACCGTGGCGAATCCGCCCACCATGATCGTGTTCAGCTCCGACAGGGTGAGCCGGCCCACGAACGGCTTGATGAGCAGCGGCGCCTCGGTCTGGCCCAGGAAGATGTTGCCCGCGGCCGAGAGCGTTTCGGCGCCCGAGGTACGCAGCGTTTTCTGCATCACCCAGGCGATGCCCTTCACGATCCACTGCATGATGTTGAGGTAGTACAGCACGGTCATGAGGGAGGAGAAAAAGATGATCGTGGGGAGCACGTTGAACGCGAAGTAGGCGCTGGTGAGCGCGACGCCTTCGGCCCCGCCGCCCAGGGGCACCTCGCTCTGCACCAGGTTGCCGAACACGAACCGCGCGCCGCGCTCCTGGAAGCCCAGCAGGCCGGTGACGACGTTGTTGGCGAACGTGAAGAGCGCCCGGCCGACGGGCGTTTTGAGGACGAGCGCGCCGAGCGCGATCTGCAACACGACCCCGGCGCCGACCATCCGCCAGTTGATCCGCTTGCGGTCGTACGAGATCCCGTACGCGATCGCCAGCATCGTCGCGATGCCCACCAGGCCCATCAGGCGCTCGAGGAACGG
>JBOHSV010000364.1:0-12520 GCA_050921735.1 Gemmatimonadales bacterium
CGGCCGGCCGCTCGAGCCAGCCCGGATCATCCAGCAGGCGGCCGGTCACGGCGCGGTGGACCAGAGCGCCCTGGCGGACGTCGAGCGTGGCCAGGTGGAAGCCGAAGGTGTCCACGCGGCGCAGGAGCCGCCGGACGGCGAACAACCCGCTGTGCGAGCCGCGGTAGGCCTCGAGGCTTCGCGCCACGAGCCGCAGGTCGGCCACGAACTCCTCGGCCCCGGCGTAACCGGTGGCGTCGTCACCGTGCGTCGCCACGAGGCGGGCGGCCATGAGACGGAGCAGCACGCGGTAGGGCATGTCGCGGTGCCGCGCGGGCAGGGCTTCGAGGGCGGAGGGGAAGCGGCGGGCGTAGTCGGCCCCGCGGTCGAGCACCGCGTCGTCCACGTCGACGCGCGAGCGTGACTGGGAAAGCCGCCGGGCCAGGTCGAGCGTCTCGCGGCGGTAGCGCTCGAGCACCAGCGCGCGGTGTCGTGCGAGCGCGGCCCGCACCGTCTCGGCATCGACGTTCGGGTTGCCGTCCATGTCTCCGCCGACCCACGAGCCGAAGCCGAGGAGAGGTGGGATGACGACGCTCGCGGCCGCGGCCCCATACACAGCGGCAAGCGCCGCCTCCAGCGACTCATAGAACGGCGGCACGACGCGGTACACGACGTCGGTGAGGAAGAAGAGCACGTGCTCCAGCTCGTCGAGCACGGTGGGGCGCTGGGTCGGGTGCGGCTCGGTCTGCCAGGCGACCGTGATCTCCTCGCGCAGGCGGCCCAGCACCGCCCGCTGCTCGGCGGGCGTGAGCGATGGGTCGAGCCGCTGCACGAGCAATCGGCCGATGGTCTGATGCTTCTCCAGCAACGTGCGGCGGGTGGACTCGGTGGGATGGGCGGTGAAGACCGGCTCGAACGTGAGGCGCGCGAGCAGGGCGCCGACTTCGGGGGGCCCCCATCCCACCGCGGCGAGCCGGCGCACCGTGTCTTCCAGACCGCCTTCCTGCGGTGCCGTGGCGGACCGCGCGTGGTCGCGCGCCCGCCGGATGCGGTGGATGCGCTCGGCGAGGTTCACGACCTCGAAGTACGCGCCGAAGCCGCGGACCAGGTCCGCGGCCTCGCCCCCGCTGAGGGCGCCGATCTGCGCCTCGAGGTCGCGCTCACCGGCGGCTTCCCCTTCGCGCCGACGGATGGCAGCAACGCGAGCGGTCTCGACCTGGCGGTACAATCGCTCCCCGGCCTGTTCGCGAATCACATCGCCCACCAGCGCGCCCAACGTGCGGACGTCGTCGCGCAGCGCCGAGTCCTTTTCCGCGAAGTGGACTTCCCGGCGGAGAGGGACGCTCATCGATCTATCCGAACACCTCCAACGCCACCTCCACCCGCCCGAACGGCGCGCTCACCTGAATCCCCTGCACCAGCGGCTTCACCCGCTGGAACATCTCGCGCGCGATCTTCACTCCCTCGGCCAGCGCGGCTTCCTTCCCCTTCTCCTGCGCGTTCCGCATCCGCTCCAGCACCTCCGGCGGCACCACGACCCCCGGCACCTCGTTCGCCAGGAACTCGGCGTTGCGCAGCGAGATCAACGGCCAGATCCCCGCCACGATCGGGATCTTGTAGCCCTCCACGCGCTTCAAGAAACTCTCCAGCTGGCCCACGTGGAACACCGGCTGGGTCACGGCGAACTCCGCCCCCGCGTCCACCTTCCAGTGGAACCGCGACAGCTCCCGCTCCAGGTCCACCGCCCCCGGATTCACGCCGACGCCGATCACCCAGCGCGTGGGCATCCCGATCGGGTTGCCGCCCGGGTCGAGCCCGTGGTTCAGCCGGTAGACCAGATTCGTCAGCCCGATCGAGTCGATGTCGAAGACCGCCGTCGCCTCGGGGTAGGGGCCCATCTTGGGCGGGTCACCCGTGATGATCAGGATGTTGCGCAGCCCCGCCGCGTGCGACCCCAGGATGTCCGACAGCATGCCCAGCAGGTTGCGGTCCCGGCAGCAGTAATGGATCACCGTCTCGATGCCCACCTCGCGCTCGATCAGGAGCGCCGAGGGCAAGACCCCCATCCGGCTCTGGGCCCGCGGGCCGTCGGGCACGTTCACCGCGTCCACCCCCGCGGCCTTGAGCGCGCGGCACTGCTCGAGCATGGGCGTCGGGTCCACGCCCTTGGGCGGCACGATCTCGACCGACGTGACCAGGTGGCCCAGCGCGAGCTTGGTGCCCCACTGGGAGCGCTGCGCCAGCGGAACGGCCGCGACGCCCGCCGGCGCCTCGACCTGGTCGCGCGAGATGACCACCGTGGTCTGCCGCGGCACGACGCTCGCGACGTAGTCGCGGATCTTCTTGATGTGCTCGGGCGTCGTGCCGCAGCAGCCGCCCACGAACCGCGCCCCCGCCTCGATCATGCGGCGCGCGAAGCTCGCCATGTATTCGGGTGAGGCGAGATAGATCTTGCGGTCCCCCACGTCCTTGGGGAGCCCCGCGTTGGGCTGGGCCGAGATGGGACGGTCGGTGGCCTTCACCATCTTTTCGACGGCCTCGAGCACGCCGGCGGGGCCCACGGAGCAGTTCACGCCGATCACGTCCGCGCCCCATTCGGTGAGCCGGGCGGCGAACACGTCCGGGGCCGTGCCGTAGTGGGTGAGCCCGTCGGTGCCGATCGTCATCTGGCAGACGGCCGGCAGGTCGCACGCGTCGCGCACGGCCAGCAGGGCCTGGTGGATCTCGTCCTCGTCGCTGAACGTCTCGAGAATGAATCCGTCCACGCCGCCCGCGAGCAAACCGTCCACCTGCCGGCGGAACAGCACCCGGGCCTCGTCCTTCGCGGTGGGCCCGAACGGCTCGATGCGCACGCCGAGCGGGCCGACGGCGCCCAGCACGCCCACCCGGTCGCCCGCGGCCTGCCGGGCCAGCTCGGCCGCCGCGCGGTTGATCTTTTCGGTGTCGTCGGCCAGGCCGTAGCTCCCGAGCTTCGCGGGATTGGCGCCGAACGTGTTGGTCTCGATCGCCTCCGCGCCCGCCCGCACGTACGCCTCGTGCACCTCCCGCACCATCTTGGGGTGCTTGAGGGACAGCTCGTCGTAACACACGTTGAGGAAGAAGCCCTTGGCGTAGAGCATCGTCCCCGTGGCGCCGTCGAGCACGTGCACCTTGCCGTCGGCGATGAGATCGCGCAGGGTGGGCATGGTTGGGGGAATCTACGTCAGCAACTTGCTGCGGGCCTCCTCATGGCGTCGCCGTGAAGCCCGGCAACCTCGGTCCGCTTCGATCGGGGCACGACGTGGACGACGAGAGTAGCCATCAGCGATCACCCGTGAGCCATCAGCTACAGGATCGAGAGCAACAGCACGCGCAGCACCCACAGCACCACCAGCGCCACGAGCGGGCTGAGGTCGAACATCCCGAACGGCGGGAGCACGCGCCGGATCGGCTCGACCAGCCAGTCGGTGAGCCAGTAGGCCGGCCGCATCCAGCGGTTGTAACGCCCCACGCCGAACCAGGACAGAATCACCCGCGCGAACAGCGCGAAGAACAGAACCCTGTATGCGAGGTTGACGACCGTCGCGAGGACCGCCCGGGGGCCACCGTGCGCCGCCCACTCGAATACGAGCGCCGTGCGGATCAGCCACTCGACCAGGGCCAGTCCCACGACCCCCAGGACCGCCACGCCGATCACCAGCCACCAGCCCGCGTGCACCGGATTTCCTCCCGAGCGGAACAGCCGGGCCTCGACCGGCTTCAGGACGGGGTCGGAGAACGCCTTGAGCCCGCGGCCCAGCCCGCCGAACGGCGACACCCGCTGCGTGCGCACGAGCCAAGAGGCCACGGCGGCCGCCAGGGCCCCGGCGAACAGGGCAAAAACGGCGAATCGGAGGACCGTGAGGAATTCTTGCATGCGGGTAAGTTATACGGCATGACCACAACCAAAAGATTCCTGCTCACGGCCCTCCTGCTCGGGCCCGCAGCGTGCGGCGGGTCGCCGCGCGCGGACCGCGTGGTGCTCATCTCCGTGGACGGTCTCTGGCCCGGCGATCTGGCGCGCGCCGAGTCGCTGGGGGTGCGGCTCCCGGTGCTCGATTCGTTGCGGCGCGCGGGGGCGTTCGCGGCGGGCGTCATCGGCTCGGTGCCGAGCGTCACGTTTCCGTCGCATACGACGATGGTCACCGGCGTGTGGCCCGCGCGGCACGGCGTCTACTCCAACCAGCGGCCCTGGGTCCCCACCGACACGGGTCCGGACGCCCGGGCCTGGTACTGGGAGGCTGAGCACGTCCGCGTGCCGGGGTTGTTCGAGGCCGCGCGGGCGGCCGGCATGAAGACCGCCGCCGTCTACTGGCCGGTGACGGCCCATCATCCCAGCATCGCTTACAACATTCCGGACGCGTGGGATCCACGGATGCCGGACTCGGTGCTCGTCGCGTTGCGGCGGCTGGGGACGAGCTGGCTCCTCGACTCCCTCGGCGTGCCGCGGGCGGGCGGGGTGAGTGACTCGCTGCGCGCGGCCTGGACCGCCGAGATCGTGCGGCGCTGGGATCCGGATTTCATTTTGCTGCACCTCCTGGACATCGATCATTGGAAGCACGAGACCGGGCCGGTGGGCGATTCCGTGTGGGCCGCGCTGCCGCGGACCGATCGTCAGATCGGCGTCGTGCTGCGTGCCCTGGCCGAGCGCCCTCGGGCCACGACGGTGATCGTGACCTCGGACCACGGGTTTCTGCCTTACCACCACGTCCTCCGGCCGGGTGTGCTGCTGGTCCGGGCCGGCCTCGTCACTCTCAATGACCGTGGCCGGGTGACCGACTGGGAGGCGGGGATCGTGGGCAACGGGGGCGGCGCGTTTTTCCTCCCGCGCGACTCGACCGATCCCACGATCGCGCGGCGGATCCGCGCGGCGATGCCCGATTCGCTCGTGGGTCCCGGCCGGCCGATCCGGGCGATCTGGCCGCGCGACACGCTCCGGGCGCTGGGCGGCGACCCGCGGGCGCTGTGGGCGATCGATATGAACGCGGGCTACTACACAAATCTGGGGTTCAGGGGCGATCTCCTGATCGCGCGCTCGGGTGGCGGCCACGGGTACGATCCCCGGCGACCCGAGCTGCATGCGTTCTTCCTGGCTGCCGGGCCCGGCATTCGGCCGGGCGCGAAACTCGGTGTCATCCGGCAGACCGACGTTGCACCCACGATCGCGAAGATCATCGGACTGAGACTGGATGATGTGGAGGGTAGGGAGTTGTGGTGACGTGGAGTCGGATTACCCGGGCTGAGAGCCCGGGCTCGGCGGGGTGCGTCCTGTAAGGACGCGCACTGGAGCCGAGCGCGCGCTCTCAGCGCGCGACACCCCCGACTAACGACTCACGGTGTGAAGACCTCCACCACGTTCGTCTGCGCCAGCCCCGCCCTCGGCCCGCCGCCGATCACGTAGATCTTGCCGCTGACGGTCGCGGCCGCGAGGCCGTGCCGCGCCGTGGGCAGACGCGGCGCCACGGTCCATCGGTTCGTCTCGGGATCGTACACCTCGTGGTTGTCGAACACCGACGAGCTGGTCTCCCCGCCGAACGTGCGGATGCGGCCGCTGAGGACCGCCGAGGCCAGCCCGCCGCGGCGGGAAGGCATCCGCGCGCCGGTCGTCCACGCGTCGGTGGCGGGGTCATAGATCTCGACCACGTCGAAGTTCCGGTCGGGATCGCCGGGCCGCCCGCCGATGGCGTACACGCGCCCGCCCACGGCCTGCGCCGTGAGATGGTCGCGGACGGTGGGGATCGGTGCGGCGTGGCCGCTCGCCGTGGTCGGCGACTCGGTGTACGCGGTGGGCGGGCTTTCCGGCATGACCTTCACCGGTGAAGCGACCCTGTGGCTGTACGACGAAGCGCAGAACCGCTGGGAGAGCCGCGCGACGCTTCCCAAGGGCCGCGGCGCTTCCGGCGTGGGCGTCGTGGACGGCCTGCTCATCGTCGTGGGCGGGATGGGTCCGACCGGGCCGCATGTGGACTCGACCGCGAAAATGCTCAGGCCCGCGCTGCTCGTCCAGCGCCGGATCCTCCTGATCCGTGGGCACAAGGTCATGCTCGACGCCGACCTGGCAGCGCTGTACGGGGTTCCGACCAAGCGGCGTGGCGATGCGTGGCGATTCGGGAGCTGATGGCGCGCACCGAGCAGCCGAGGCGGCGGATCGGTTTCTAGCGCTGGCGCCCGTAGGCTCCCATCACCTGGGCCTGTTCCAACACGTGTCCCTGGATGGCCTTCTCGATGTCTGCTTTCGTCGCCCCGGGCTTGAGATTCAAGGCTGCGTCCAGAGCGTACAGCTTGAAAAAGTACCGGTGCGGTTTGCCGGGCGGCGGGCACGGCCCGTAGTAGCCGATCTTGGGCCAGGTGTTGTTCCCCTGCAGGGCTCCGCTCAACGCCTTCAGCGTTTCGGTTTTCGGGACGCCCTCCGGCAGTGACGTCGTTGCTCCAGGAAGGTTCCACAGCACCCAGTGCACCCACGTGCCCATGGGCGCGTCCGGGTCGTCCATGATCAGGGCGAAGCCGCTGGTGCTGGCGGGGGCCTCGCTCCACGCGAGCGGCGGCGAGACGTCCGGTCCATCGCAGGTGTGCTTCACGGGGATCGTCGCGCCGTCGGCGAACGCCGTGCTCGTGAGTTTCATGCGAAGGCCTCGCGGACGATCCGCGCCTGCTCCGCCTGATGTGCCGCCGGGTACCCTTCGGCCGGGCTCGAGCGCTCCGGCCGCGATACGTCCCGCACGGCGACCCCGTCGGACACGACCTGCTCGCGGAGCTTGGGCAGCACGAATTTCCGCGCGCCCAGGTTGCGCGGCTCCTCCTGCACCCACACCACGTCGGTGAGCTTGGGATACCGCTCGACGAGCGCCTTGAGGTCGGCGGCGGGGAACGGATAGAGCAGCTCCACTCGGCCGATCGCCACGTGCGGCGACGTGGCGCGCCGGTCCGACGCGAGCAGATCGTAGTACACCTTGCCGCTGCACAACACGAGCCGCGTGACCCGATCGCGCATCCCCTCCGCGGCCCCGTCGTCCAGGACCGCGTGAAATCGGCCTTGCGTCAGGTCGTCCAACCTGGACGTCGCGGCGGGCAGCCGGAGCAGGCTCTTGGGCGTCATCAGCACCAGGGGGCGGAGCTCGGCGTGCCGGGCCTGGCGCCGCAAGAGATGGAAGTACTGCGCCGGCGTCGTGCAGTTCGCGACCCGGATGTTCCCCTCGGCGCTGAGCGCCAGGAACCGCTCGAGCCGCGCGCTGGAGTGCTCCGGCCCCTGCCCCTCGTAGCCATGGGGCAAGAGCAGCGTGAGCCGCGACGTCTCGCCCCACTTGGCCAGCCCCGCCGCGATGAACTGGTCGATGATGACCTCGGCGCCGTTCACGAAGTCGCCGAACTGCGCTTCCCACAGCACCAGCGCCTCGGGCGCCTGCACCGCGTAGCCGTACTCGAATCCCACGCAGGCGAGCTCGGACAGCGGGCTATTGTGCAGCTCGAACGGTGCCCGAGCGTCGGACAGTCCTTGCAAGGGACAATGACGCCGCCCGTCCTTGGCGTCGTGCAGGACGAGGTGGCGCTGGCTGAACGTGCCGCGCTCGGTGTCCTGGCCCGTGAAGCGGATCGGCGTCCCCTCCACGAGGAGCGCTGCCAACGCCAGGGCCTCGGCGTGCGCCCATTCGATGCCGCCCTCCGCGCCGAGCGCCTCGCGGCGCCGCTCGAGCTGCTTCGTGAGCTTGGGGTTGACCGTGAACCCCTCGGGCACCGCCAGGAGCTGCTCGTTCAGCCCGCGGAGCAGGTCGGCGGCGACCGCCGTGCCGGGCTCCTCCGTCGGCCCTCGCTGAACGCCTGGCTCGTCGGTGGCCGGCTGCGAGAGACTTTGCCGCACGCGCTGCTGGACCTCGACCAGCCGCTGGTAGGCGGCCTCCGCCTCCCCCTCGACGCCCTCGGCGGTCACGACCCCTTCGCCGGCCAGGGTCTGGGCGTAGCGCTCGCGCACGGGCGGCGTCCGGCGGATGCGCTCGTACAGCAGCGGCTGGGTATAGGCCGGCTCGTCGGCCTCGTTGTGGCCGTACCGCCGGTACCCGACGACGTCGATGACCACGTCGCCGTGGAACTTCTCGCGGTACATCGCGGCGAGCCGGACCGCGGCGAGGCACGCTTCCGGATCGTCCGCGTTCACGTGCACGATCGGGACGTCGAACCCCTTCGCCAGGTCGCTTGCGAAGTCGGTGGAGCGCGCGTCTCTCGGATCGGTGGTGAACCCGACCTGATTGTTCGCGATCAGGTGCACCGTGCCGCCCGTCGCGTAGCCCGCGAGGCGGGCGAGATTGAGCGTCTCCGCGACGCTCCCCTGCGCGGCGAACGCCGCGTCTCCGTGAATCAGCACCGGGACGGCGACCGTCTGGTCGCGGCGGGTCTCGCGGCCGCTCCGGTCGGTCTGCTCGGCGCGGGTGCGCCCTTCGATGACGGGATTCACCGCCTCGAGGTGACTCGGGTTGGGCGACAGCGTGACCTCGACCTCGGCGCCCCCCGCCGTCTCGTACACCCCTTCGGCGCCGTGGTGGTACTTCACGTCGCCGGTGTACCCCTCCGGCGTGAAGCTCTCGTCCACCTGCCGGCCACCCTCGAACTCGGCGAGGATGGTCTCGTACGGCACGCGCACGACGTGCGCGAGCACGTTGAGCCGGCCGCGGTGCGCCATGCCGAGCACCACGTCCTTGGCGCCCGCCTGGGCGACGAGCTCGATGACGAGATCGAGCATGGGCACCAGGACGTCGAGCCCCTCGATGGAGAACCGCTTCTGACCGAGATAGGACTTGTGCAGGAACCGCTCGAGCGTCTCCACCTGCACCAGCCGCGACAGCAGGCGGCGCTTGTCGTCGGCCGAGAGCGGTTGGCGGTGCTCGCCCGATTCGATCATGCGGCGCAGCCACACGCGCTCCTCGTGGCTCGCGATGTGCTCCACTTCGTACGCGATGGTGCCGCACCAGGTCCGTTGCAGCTCGGGAAGGGCCTCGGCGAGCGTGGTGCCGGGCACGTAGATCCGCAGCACCTCCGCGGGGATCCGCGCCATGATCTCCGGGGTCAGCCCCAGCCGGTCGGGGTCGAGCGACGGGTCGCCCACCGGCGCCGTGCCGAGGGGATCGAGCCGGGCGGCCAGGTAGCCGAAGCCGCGGAACGCCCGCACCAGCGCCATCGCGGCCGCGACGTGCCGCAACTCATCGGGAGACGTGACCCGGGAAACGGGAAACGAGGGTACCGGTGCTGCCACGTTTCCCGTTGCACGTTTCCCGGTTCCGGGAAGCTCGAGGCTCTGCGAAACCGTCTCGTAGAACCCGTCCTCCCCCTGGAGCAACCGGTCGAGCTGCCGCAAGAACATCCCCGACTCCGCCCCCCGGATCACGCGATGGTCGTAGGTACTCGTGATCGTCATGACGCGCGTGGCCGCGACGTCGCGGATGGCGCCGGTGGCGATGATCGAGCCCTGGCCCTTCATGAGCCGCGGCACCGACGCCACGGTACCGATCGTGCCCGGGTTCGTCAGCGTGATGGTGCCCCCGGCGAAGTCGTCGGGGAGCAGCCGACTGGTCCGCGCCTTCTCGACCAGCGCCTCGTAGGTCTCGTGGAACGTCCGGAAATCCATCTGGTCCGCGTTCTTGATGACGGGGACGACGAGGGCGCGGGCCCCGTCCTTCTTCTCGACGTCCACGGCGAGGCCGAGGCCCACCGCGCCGGGATCGAAGCGATGGGGCTTGCCGTCCACGTCCTGGAAGGCGTGGGTCATCACCGGGAACTGCCTCGCGGCCTGGACGATGGCCCAGCCGATCACGTGCGTGTAGGAGATCTTGAGGCCGCGCGCGGCGAGCGCCGAATTCAGCGCCCTGCGGGTGCTGTCGAGGGCCGCGACCGCGATTTCGCGAAATGAGGTCGCCGTGGGGACCGAGAGACTGGCGTCCATGTTCTGGACGAGGCGGGCGGCGGGGCCCGTAATCGGGGTGAGGCCGGAGCGGAGCGGGGAGCGGGGAGCGGTCGGAGACGGTTGGGGGTGCCGCTCCGCCGGAATCACCGGGAGATCGGCGGTACGCCCGTCGTGGAACAGCCGTCGCCACTCGTCCGGAACCGACGCGGGATCACGCAGGTACTGCTCGTACATCACCTGCACGAACGCGGCGTTGTGGGTTCCGAAGACGAACTCGCTCACGTCCGCAATCTACTCAGCGGCGCTCCCGGAAACGACCAGGCCGCCCACGAGGGGCGGCCTGTCGCTTTTGGCCTCTCGGTGTCGAGCCGAGGCCAGCCTTATGGCACGGGCACCGGCGGCTGCACCGGCGGCTGCACCGGCGGCTGCACTGGCCGCTCGCCCGGCTGCCCGTTGTTCCGCGGCACGTTCGGCGGCGGGCCCCCCGCCGGGATCGTCATGCCGGTAATCGTGGCAGCGAGGGCCCGGCCCACCTCGGCCGGCCGCAGACCTTCGGCCAGCATCCGGCCCGCCTCGCCCGACAGCCGCGCCAGATCGGCGTCGCCCACGTTGTCCTTGAGCCCATCGAGCACGGCCGCGGCGACGTCGGCGACGGGCAAGCCCTGGGACGCCAGTGCGCCGATCACGAGCACCGCCACCGACAGCGGGTGGTCGCGAGGCGCGGAGTTGGCGACGCCGCTGATGATCGTGCCGTCCACGCCGAGGCTCATGGCCGTGGCGCCGGCCTCGATTTCGGTCGCGTCGGGGACGCGGCCGGCCTGCTGGAAGGCGTCACGTGCGCTCGCGAGATCGCGGGCAAACGCCTGGGCGGCGGCGCGCACCTGCTCGGCGCTCCCCCCCTTGGCCGCACCCTCGAGCACGAGATCGGCGATGGCCAGGCCCGGGAGCCCGCGGCTGACCGCCTCGTTCACCAGGCCCTTGATGTGGTTGGCGAGATCTGCCGACAGGCGTTCGTCGAGCTGGGCGAACGCCGTCTGAAGACCCCGGTCCGGCCCCAGCACGGCCTGGTCCTGCGCCGCGACGACGGCCGGCACCGTGACCAACGCGATCAGGAATTTGAGCATCCGCATAAGGTTCAAGTCCTTGGTTGAGTTCCCTTTACGACCGCTTCGGTTCCCCTGATCCAACACTGTAAAGACTCGGTCGGCGGCCAGATGGTCACTTTTCACGGCACCACCAGAAGCCCGGTCTTGCTGCCAAAACCGTCGTCCACGGCCGCCACACCCTCAGGGACGATCCAGCGCCGGCCATCGATCACGAGATTGAAGCGGTAGACGCCCGGCCCCAGCGTGAGCCGGATCACCCAGCGCCCGTCGGGCGCCCGTTGGAGCGGGACCGGTTGCCAGCCCGTCCAATCCCCCACAATCGCGACACGGCTCGCCCCGGCCACGCGAAACCGGAGCTCGTTCACACCGCGCTCGGCCGCGTAGACGGCGCGGCCCGTGGTCGGGACGCTCCAGACTGAGGGGCGGCGGCTCGACAGCCGGACCGCTACCGAGAGGTAGCGCCCGCGCGGCAGCGACTGGAGCAGATCCGACGGATACGTCCCTCCGGCGACGGTGAGCGCCATGCTGCGCGAGAGCCAGAGCGCGATCGTGCCGCCGCCCCAAGTCACGGGCTCGATCGTCGAGGTGGCGGGTGCGTCGCGCCATCCCGCATACAGCATCAGGTCGACCGGCCCCTGGGAGGCGGACACGCGCCCGCTCACTTCGGGGAACCAGTAGCCCTCGATATTCATCGGGTTCCACAGCACGGTCGCATTCCACCCGCGGTGCTGCGCCCACGCGCCGGCCGTGGGACCAAGCCCGGTCCCGATGTCGGCGCTTCCGGACGTCCAGCCTGTGGCGGCTGCTCCGCCGGCCCATGCGCCGAATCCCCGTCCCCCGACGTGGAGTCGCGCTTCGCCGCGCGTGGTGGCCGTCCGGTAGCCGGTCGAGTGAACGCTGCCGCCCCCGCTGCCGGCGAGCTCGAACCGGAGGGGAACAGCGCGCGGTGGACGGGTGAGGTAGGAGACATCGCCGCGTGCCTGCGCCGTCCAATCGGACCCCTCAAACGCCGCCAGACCGCCGCTCAGCAGTGTGTAGGTCGTGGGGCGACTCCACTCGAGGGTGGGAGCGACGATGAGCGAGGAGACGGTCGTCGCCGTGTCGTAACGGATTCGGGTGGCGCCGAGGTCCACTTGCCAGCGTTGCGCCTGCGCGGTGGAGCCGGCGAGCGCGCTGAGCGCGAGAAGCGCCGCGAGACGTCGTTGTGGGTGCATTATCCTCTGAGTCGGATTGGAGTCAGCGGGGATGAACGGCGGATCCCTCGGGTGGTGGGCCCGCCGGCGGCTGCGCCGCGGGCCCCGGGCGCACGGGAATGGGGAGCGCGTTCCGCAAGGCCTCGAGTGGTGGGGCGCCGACCCGCAGCGCGATGTCCACGCGCGCCGGGATTTCGGCCAGCTGTTCCGGCGTGACCCCGGCGTCGAGCAGCTCCTCGATGACGCGCCGGGCCTCGCCGGCAGGCACGCCGCGCTGGATCAGGTCGCCCAGCACGGTGAACGGCATCACGAGGCTGAGGGTCGCGGGCACTCGG
>JBOHSV010000365.1:0-5930 GCA_050921735.1 Gemmatimonadales bacterium
CGTCGCAGGGGACGTCCGTTTGCCGCTCCGCCGCGCGGTCGGTCAGGCTGCGGGCCAGCCGCACCACGTGCGCGCCGGCGGCCCGCAGCCCGTCCGCCACGGCGAGCCCGATCCCGCGGGAGGCCCCGGTGACGAGCGCGATCTTCCCCGCTAGTCCAGCCACCGCCCCCCGTGGACGAGTCGCAGGAACTCGTCGCGCGTCTTGGCGTCGTCGCGGAACGCGCCGCGCATCGCGCTGGTGACCGTTTTGGAATTCTGCTTCTCCACGCCGCGCATCATCATGCACAGGTGGTATGCTTCGATGACCACGCCCACGCCGTGCGGCTGGAGGACGCGCATCAGGGCGTCCGCCACCTCGTCGGTGAGCCGCTCCTGCACCTGGAGCCGGCGGGCGAACACTTCGACGACGCGGGGGATCTTGGACAGCCCCACGATCCGGCCGTTCGGCAGGTACGCCACGTGGGCCTTCCCGAAGAACGGCAGGAGGTGGTGCTCGCACAGCGAGTAGATCTCGATGTCGCGCACGCACACCATGTTCTCGTGCGGCTCCTCGTACAGGGCGTCGCCGATCACGTCCTCCACCGAGATCCCGTAGCCGCGGGTGAGCCATTTGAGGGAGGCCTCGACGCGCGCCGGCGTGGCGCGCAGGCCATCGCGGTCGGGGTTTTCGCCCAGCCGCGTCAGGATGTCGCGCACGAGCGCGCCGAAGGCGGGGGCGGGGGCGGGGGCGGGGGCGGTCCGGTCCGTGTGGGCTTCGTGGAAGCTGTGCTGGCTGGCCGACTTCATGCGGTCGCGTCCCATAGGTGTCTAGGTCCCGGTGTAGTCCACGTAGTTACGCTCCGTCTCCCACAGCCGGATGCGCACGAGGACGGCGGGCTTGACGGCGGGCTCGAGCACCCGCCAGCAGACCACCGCGATGTTCTCCGCCGTGGGGATGAGGTCCCGGAACCACGCGACGTCGAGGTTGAGGTTCTTGTGGTCCAGCTGCCGCACCAGACCGTCCGTCACGATCTCCTTGAGCCGGGCGATGTCCATCACGTATCCGGTGTCCGGGGCGATCTCGCCTTCCACCGAGACGTCGAGACCGTAGTTGTGGCCGTGATAGTGCGGATTGCTGCACGCCCCGAACACCCGCGCGTTCTGGTCGTCGGACCAGCGCGGGTTGTGGATCCGGTGCGCGGCGTTGAAGTGCAGGCGCCGCGTCACTATGCAACGGGGCATCGCTTGTTCCCCCTCCCCACCGAGCCTATCTTCGCCTGCCGTGTCGCTCCTAAAGCTACTCGCTTCCGTGTCCGCGGCGGGAGGCAAGGCCCTCTCGGCGCTGTGGACCTTCCCCAGCATCCTGGTGTCCGCGTTCCTCGTGGCATGGGGGGCGGAAGCGGCCCAGTTCGTCGTCTCCCAGGGGCTGGCGCTGGCCCTGCTGGCGTGGCTCCAGACGCTGCCCGAGTTCGCGGTGGAGGCGGTGATCGCGTGGGAAGCGGGCCGGGATCCCACGCGCGGGCACCTGGCGATCGCCAATCTCACGGGGGCCATCCGCCTGCTCCTGGGCCTGGGATGGCCCATGATCTACTTCGTCTTCGCGTTCGCGGGCCGGCGCGATGCCGCTCGGGCGCTGCCCACCATCCGGCTGGATCGCGAGCACGCGGTCGAGGTCGTGGGCCTGGTGCCCCCGCTGCTCTACTTCGTGGTGATCATCCTCAAGGGGACGATCAGCTGGGTGGACGCGGCGATCCTCGTGACGATCTACGTCGCGTATCTGTGGGTGCTGTTCCGTAACCCGCCGCAGGCGATGGAGCAGCTCGCCGACGCCCCCGCCGTCGCCCGCTGGGCGGTCCGCCAGACGGCGTGGCGGCGCCGCGCGGCGATCGGCGCCCTGTTCGGCGGCGGCGGTCTCCTGCTGTACGTCACCGCCCATCCGTTCCTCGAGTCGATGCTGGCCCTGGCCGCGGTGTTCGGCGTGAGCCAGTTCTTCCTGGTGCAGTGGGTGGCGCCGTTCCTCTCCGAGTTCCCGGAAAAGCTCTCGGCGTTCTACTGGGCCCGCCGGGTCACCCACGCGCCGATGGCGCTGATGAACATGGTGTCGAGCAACATCAATCAGTGGACCATCCTCGCCGCCATGATCCCGCTGGTGTACGGCTACTCGCATTCCGTGCACCACGGGAGCTGGGAGCCGTTTGCGTTCGACGCCGAGCAGCGGCTCGAGATTCTGCTGACCCTGCTGCAGACCGCCCTCGGCGCCCTGCTGCTGGCCAACCTCGAGTTCGACTGGCTGGACGCGAGCGCGCTGTTCGTGCTCTGGCTCGCCCAGTTCCTGGTGCCGCACTGGCGCGAAGAGGTGGCGGTGGCCTATGCGTTGTGGATCGCCATCCTGGTCATCGCGTTCGCGATCCGCGCCAAGCCGCTCCTGGCGCCGAAGTGTTTCTGGGAGATCGTCAGACGGCGATGAGCAAAACGATCGGCCGGCTACCGGTTCAATCCGGGCCGGCCGATCGGACTGCAGGAGCGAAGAGCATTATTGAAGCCCGAGACGAATAATTGGCCCCTCACCACGACGTCTGCCTTCCCCAATCGAGGGGGCGTGACATCGGCCGCAGTATCCGGGTCCACGTTCGAGCCTGTTGGCTCAATAATTCAACCCCTCGCTCCCACGGACTACATTACTGCGTCGACGAGGAGCGTCAAGCGATCCCGTCGAGCCCTGGCGTCGCGCCGAACCGTGTCGCCGGCGCTACACTCTTGACAACGAGGGGCCCGTGAATCTCACCCTGCTCGCCGCTGTCGTGATGCTGCTGCTGTGGATCGTGCTGGCCATCGTCCTCGCCCTGCCGGCGGGCTGGGTGCACGGATTCTACGCCGCCGGCTGGATCCTGCTGGCGCGGCGGGTCGTCGTCGGCGCACCCCAGTTCCGGTCTTAGCCGGGCCTACAGCGTCGACTTGAAGAGCAGCCGGTTGGGCGTCCCCGCCGGATTCCCCGCAATCGCGTTGCTCGTGGCGTTCGTGATGATCCAGCTCGCCACCGTGGACGAGGCCGCGTCGCCGAACGTCGCTTTGTACAGGGCGCCCACGCCGGCCGCGTGCGGAGACGCCATCGAGGTGCCGCTCAGCGTCGCGGTCGTCCCGAGCAGGAATGCGGACTTGATCCCTGCGCCGGGCGCATAGATCTCGACGCAACTCCCCCAGTTCGAGAACGACGCTTTGGCGTCCGTCTTCGTCGAAGCCGCGACCGTGAGCACGCCGCTCGCGCCGGCGGGGGACGACTGGCACGCGTCCGCGTTGTCGTTGCCCGCGGCGACGGCCACGAACACCCCCGCGTTCCACAGGTTGGTCACCGCCGTATTCAGCGCGGCCGAGAACCCTCCCCCGAGCGACATGTTGGCGACGGCGGGCTTGGTGTGGTTGGCGGCCACCCAGTCCACGCCCGCGAGGACATCGGACGTGAATCCCGCGCCGGCGCAGTTCAATACGCGCACGCCATGGAGGCGGACGCCTTTCGCGACGCCCCAGGTGGCCCCGCCCACCGTGCCCGCGACGTGGGTGCCGTGCCCGTTGCAGTCCTCGCCCCCCACCGTCGGAAGCAGGACGCCGAGCAGCATCGCGTCGAACACGTTGTCGGCGCGCCCGCCGAAGTCCGGGTGTGCCGTCCAGATGCCCGTGTCGATGATGTACGCGTGCACGCCCGAGGCGGTGCCGGTGAACGAGTATGTGCGGGACAGCGGGAGGCTCCGCTGGTCGATGCGGTCCAGGCCCCACGGATCGCCGTTCCCGTCCATCTGCTGCACGTCGATCGCGCGCATTGTCCGGTCCCGCTCCACGAGCGCCACGCGCGGGTCGAGGCGGAGCAATGACACCGATGCATCGGGCAAGACCGCGCTGAAGCCTTTGAGGGCCGTTGTGTAGGTGTGCAGAAGGTCGCCGCCGAGCGCCGCGACCAGCGTCGCGGCGAGGCCGCCGGGGTCCGACACCTCGTCCGTGAACACGACGATATAGCGACTGGAGCCGGTCAGCCCGAGCAGTCCCGCATCGGTCGGGGGCGCATCCGGCTGCACGGGGATTGACGCGTCGCGACAGGCGGTGAGAGCGAGCGCAAGGCCGAGCGCCGCCCACGAGCTTCTGAAGCGCATACTCGCCATCCTGAGAGAGAGAACGGCGTCCGCCGGTCGCAAAGTCCATTCCCGCCGCTCCCCGCCGCACCGCCGGCTCATCCGTGGCGCGGGCGCCACGAGATCGGCCCGGCCGAGCGGCGTGGACGCGACAGTCAGATTTCCCAGTTGGAGAACAGGACACCCGCGGCGAGGTGCGGCTCGGGCTTCCCCTCGTGGGTCATCCGCAGGTCCGTCCAGCGCACGCGGTAGCCGCGCCCGCTGAGGCGTCGGAACGCGGCGCCGAACCGGCTCTCGCCGCGCACGGCGACGCGCCGGATTCCGAGCCGGGCGGCCGCCGCTTCGGTGGCCGAGATGGCGGCGTCGAACGCGCGCTCGTCCACGGCCGCCAGCTTGAGCACCCGGATCTCGTCCCCCAGGCGGGACTCGGCGAGCGGCGCGGCATGCCACAGCACGGCGGCGTCGAGCCGTTCCCCCGAACGCACGAGCGACGTGTCGCCGAGTCCCAGCTCGGCGGTGAGCAGCATCTCGCGCGTGTAGTCCACGCCGGGCGCCAGTCCGTGCGCCAGCGCCCGCACGGCGGCGAGCGCCTCGTCCTGCGCCCGCGGACCGCGGGCGGAGAGCAGGTCCGGTACCGGGTGCCCGCGCGGCCGGATGTCGTGCGTCATGGTGATCGTGAGGTGACCGGGGACGAACCCCAGCCGGGCGTAAAAGCCGATGTTCTCGACGGTGCGGGGCATGGTTTCGAGGCCCAGCGTCGTGACGCCTGCGCGCAGCAGCCAGTCGACGGCGGCGCGGACGACGGCCTTCCCCAGGCCCGCGCCCTGGCGGTCGGGGCGCACCGCCAGCGGACCCATCCACCCTTCCGCGCCGGAGCGATGCGCCACGTTGAACGCCACTACGTCGCCGTCGTCGTCGCGCCACACCATGGCGCCGTCCCCCGCTCCGCGCAGGGCGTAGCGCCACACGGCGGGATTGAGCGCCGGTACGCGCACCCCCACCAGGCCGTCGCGCCGATAGCGATCCGTGAACGCCTCGGCGAACACCCGGTTCAGCGCGGCGATGTCCCGCTCCTCGGCCGGGAACGGGCCGAAGGCCCGGCCCTCAGGCAGCCACGCCCGCATCGGCGCCTCCCAGCGTCGCGGTCTCGTCGCGTACCAGGCTGGCGCCCGCCGCGGCGTCGTACTCGACCCGGATGACCCGGTCCAGGCCGTCCCGCACCTGTTCGACGTGGGTGATGAGAATGACCTGGGGGAACCGGTCGCCCAGGCGGCGGAGCAGCCGCAGGACGCTCTGGCGCCGCGCCTCGTCGAGCGAACCGAAGATCTCATCCAGCACCAGCAGCGAGAGCGGCTGCCCCGCGCGCTCGGCGATCATCTGCGAGATGGCGAGCCGCAGGACGAGGTTGGCCAGGTCCTCCTCCCCGCCCGAGACCACCCGCTTGGGCACGCCGTCGTCGAGCACCGTGACCTCGTAGTCCTCATCGAGGTCCAGCTCGTCGTATCGTCCGTCGGTCAGGTCCGCCAGGAACCCGGAGGCGAGCTCGGCGATCTCGGGCCGCATCGCCCCGTTCAGCTCGGCGCGGAGATCGGAGAACGCGCGATCCAGCTCGTGGTGCAGGCGCTGTCGCTGGCGCAGGTCGGCGATCTGGCGCTCGCGGGCGGTGCGCTCGCGTTCCCGCTCCTCGGCCTGCTGGAGAAGCTCTTCGCCGCGCGTCAGCTCGCCGCGCGTTTCGACCACGGCGAGCTCCGCCGCCCGCAGCACGCCCAGCGCGCGGTCGTGCCGCTCCCGCGCCGCCTGAAACTCCCGCGCCGAGAACCCGTCGGCCGC
>JBOHSV010000366.1:0-6605 GCA_050921735.1 Gemmatimonadales bacterium
GACGAGGGCGAGCGCGAGCCCGATGCCGGCGCGCCCCGGGCCGATAATACCGACGGCCCTGGGCGCCGTGGTCACCGCGACAGCGCGAGCAGATCCTGCGGCGACTTGGCCCGCGCCGCGAGCACGAGCGCGCGCTGCACCTGGCCGTCGTCGGCCATGCGCCGGCGGAACTCCACCTCGCGCCCGAACACGTAGCGCGCCGCCTCGTAGCCCAGGTCCTGCGCGATCAGCCGGCGCGCGCCCGCCACCACGCTGTCGGCCACGGCCGCGTCGCGCACCCGCAGGCGCCCCAGCACCTCGGCGATCATCTCGTCCGTCACCCGGAAGTCCGGGCCCGCGAGGCGCCGCTCGGCCTTGAGCTCGAGGGCGTACGTGGACAGGACGTCCCGGAACGTCGGGAACTTGCCCCCCAACGCCTGGACGAACCGGCGCTCGGCCGCCGCCAGGGTGTCGGCCCGCACGAAGATGTCGGGCCGGATGCCGCCGCCGCCGTAGACCGTGCGCCCCGCGTCGGTCCGGAAGATGAGGGACGAATCCACCGCCACGGTATCGAGCCCGCGTGCGGCCGCCGCGACCTGCTCGACCTGCGCCTCCTCGCTGTCGCTGGCCCGCTGAATGGTGCGCCCGCTGGGCGTGTACCACCGCGCCGTGGTGAGCTTCAGCGCCGTCCCGGGCGCGAGCTCCCACAACGACTGCACCAGGCCCTTGCCGAAGGTTGGCGTGCCGAGCACGACCGCGCGGTCGTGGTCCTGGAGCGCCCCCGCGATGATCTCCGCCGCGCTCGCGGTGCCGCCGTTCACCAACACGACGATCGGCAGGCCGGGCCAACGCTGGCGGCCCGCGTCGCGGTACTTCCGCGTGGTGTTGGGCGCGCGGCCCCGGGTGCCGACGATCTCCTGCCCGGGGTCGAGGAACAGGTCGCTCACCGCGATTCCCTGATCGAGCAGGCCTCCCGGATTGCCCCGCAAGTCCAGGATCAGCGACTTCATGCCCCGCGCGCTCAGGTCGGCCACCGCGCGCTCCACCTCATCGGCCGAGCTCTCGGCCACGGGGCTGAGCGCGATGTAGCCCACCCGTCCGTCGAGCAGCAGAGCCAGGCCCACCGAGCGGATGTGGATCGTCGCGCGCGTGATCGTGAAGACGAGCGGCTCGTCGAGCCCGGGGCGCCGCACGGTGATTTCGGCGGTCGTCCCCGCCGGACCGCGCAGCTCGCGGACGGCCTGGTCATTCTTCCAGCCCTCGGTCGAGCGCCCATCGAGCCCAACGATGCGGTCGCCCGACTGCACGCCGGCGCGCTCCGCGGGGGTCTCGGGCAGCGGCGCCACGATCGTGATCCAGCCGTCCCGCACCTCGATAGAGATCCCGAGCCCCGTGTAGGTCCCCGTGGTCTGCTCGGACAGCGCCCGGAAGTCCTCCCGGCGCAACAGGGTCGAGTAGGGATCGCCGAGCTCGTTGAGCAGGCCGTCGATGGCCATCTGATACAGCTCGCGCTCGTCGACCGCGTCGACGTAGTAGTCCGCCACGTGGGCGACCACGTCGTCGAACAACCGGGCCTGGCGATACACCGACCCTTCGGCGTCCACGCGCTGCAACAGCCAGCCCCCCGTGCCCAGCGCGACGCCCACGACCACCGTGACGATCCAGAACCGTTGACCCTTCATGAGACCCCTCGCAGGGAAAGGGCGGTGGCCTGTGCCAACTCCCGCCACGCGATATCCTGCACGACTTTCTTCGGCTGAGTGGCGTCGATGTGCACCACGCCGGGCCCCGAGGCGCGCCGGTACGCCTCCCGCACGCGCTGGTGAAACGCGTCGTCCTCGCGCTCGAAGCGGTCCTGCGATTTCCCCGCCCGCCGTTGCCGCCCGCGCCCGACGTCCACCGGCACGTCCAGCACGAACAGCAGGTCGGGCGCCAGGCCGCCGGTGGCGAGCCGCAACGCCGCCTCCACATCATTGCGCGGCAGGCCCCGCCCCGCCACCTGGTAGGCCAGGGTGGACAGGTCGAACCGGTCGGCCAGCACGATCTGCCCCTGCTCGAGGGCCGGCCGCACGAGCCGCGCCACGAGGTCGGCCCGGGCCGCGAGGATCAGGAACAGCTCCGCGGCGTCCGACATCTCGTGGCGCGACTTGAGCGCCACCTTGCGGGCCGCCTCGGCCACCGGGGTGCCCCCGGGCTCTCGCACCGGCAGCACCTGACGGCCGTCGGCCAGGAGCCGGGCCCCGAGCCACCGGACGAGGCTCGACTTCCCCGCCCCCTCCGGTCCCTCGACCACCACGAACAGCCCGCCCGCCGCCGTCATCCGAGCGTAATGATGGGGCTCGCGGCCCCCTTCTTGATGCCCTCGGCGATCTGCCCGTTGACCTTGAGCATGAGCTTCTCGAAGTTCGCCTGGGCCGAGACCCACTGCTGATACACCGGATGGGCCTGGAGCGCGCGCACCGCCGCCTCGTAGCGCTGGAGCTGGTCCGAGCTGGGCTCGCGCCCCTCTCGACCCCCGCGCTCGATCTCCTCATCCAGCGTGCGGACCTGCTCGAGCAGGCCGCGACATTCCGCATCGCCCTTGAGCCGCTCGTCGGCCCGCAGCAGGCTCTTGTATTCCTCGCTCTGGCCGAGCAGGCGCCCGAGCTCCTGCGCTTTCTGATCGATCACGACTCCTCCCGTGCGAGCGCATAGCGCGCTCGTCCGAACAAGTCGTCGTGCACGGTGACGCGCCAGCCGAGCGCGTCGCCCAGCCTCCGCACGGCCCGCGCCCGGCGTTCGTCGATTTCCAGCGCCACCAGCCCACCGGGGTTCAGCACCCCGCGGGCGCGCTCGAGAATCGCGCGGGTGTCGGCCAGCCCGTCCGCCCCGCTCACGAGCGCCGCCCGTGGCTCGAACTCGCGCACCGCGGGGTCCAGCGCCCCGTACTCCGCCTCGGTCAGGTACGGCGGGTTGGCCACGACGACGCGGCAGCGCTCCCCCGCGAGCGGCGCGAGCAGATCGCCTTCCCGCACCTCGACCGGCACCGCCGGCCGCACCAGCGCGACGTTCTCGCGGGCCAGCGCCGCGGCGTCGGGTGACCGCTCGACCGCGATCACGCGATGGAACCGCCCCTCGGTGGCCAGCGCGAGCGCGATGCAGCCGCAGCCCGTCCCCACATCCGCCGCCATTCCCCAGCCTCCCCGCTCCGCCCCGCCCCGTCGCACGTTTTCCGTTGCACGTTTCCCGCGAAGACACCAGTCGAGCACGAGGTCCACCAGCCCTTCGGTTTCCGGCCGTGGAATCAGCGCGCGCGGGTCGAGCGTCAGGTCGAGGGTCCGGAAGCTCACGCGCCCCACGGCGTAGGCGAACGGCATCCCGCTCGCGCGGCGCTCGACGGCCTCCCGGAACCGCGCCGCCGGCCCCTCGGGAGCCGCGCGATCCCGGTGCAGCCACACGTCGCCCGGCGTCGTCCCTGCAATGGCGGCCCAGAGCTGCGCGGCCTCGCGCGGCCCGTCGCCCACACCCGATCGCCGCAGCCGCTCGGCGGCGAGCGCCAGCACGTGCGCGAGGGACGCGCGGGTCGCGGTCTCAGGCACTGAGGCGTTCCTTTTCGCCCGCGCGCCGGAGCGCGGTGATCAGGTCGTCCAGCCGCCCGTCCAGGACGGCCGCGAGGTCGTGCGAGGTGTGGTGGATGCGGTGATCGGTCACCCGATTCTGCGGGAAATTGTAGGTCCGGATCTTGGCCGACCGGTCACCCGTCCCCACCTGCGCGCGCCGCTCGCGGGCGCGGGCGGCCTCCTGCTCGGCCACCAGCCGATCGAGCAGGCGCGACCGCAAGATCTCCAGCGCCTTGATCTTGTTCTGCAGCTGCGACTTCTGATCCTGGCACTTGACCTCGATGCCGGTCGGCAGGTGCGTGACCCGGACCGCGCTGTCCGTCGTGTTCACGCTCTGACCCCCGGGTCCGCCGGAGCGGAACACGTCGATGCGCAGGTCCTTCTCCTCGAGCCTGACGTCGACCTCCTCGGCCTCGGGGAGCACCGCGACGGTGGCGGCGGACGTGTGAATCCGGCCTTGCGACTCGGTCTGGGGCACCCGCTGGACGCGATGCGTGCCGGACTCGTAGCGCAGCGTTCCGTACGCGTGCGGGCCGCGCACGGCGAAGATCGCTTCCTTGAGGCCGCCGAGATGGCCCTCGGAGAGCCCGAGGACCTCGACCGTCCAGCCGCGGCGCTCGCAGAACCGGCTGTACATGCGGAACAGGTCCGCGGCAAACAGGGCCGCCTCGTCCCCGCCCGTGCCCGCCCGAATCTCGACGATGGCGTCGCGGTCGTCGAGCGGGTCGGCCGGCGTGAGCAGGTCCGCGAGCTCCGCGTCCAGCCGCTGGATCTCGGGCCGCAGGCGCTCGACGTCGGCCCGGGCCATCTGGGCCAGCTCCGGGTCGGGATCGTGCGCGATGTCCTTGGCCTGGGTGAGCTCGTGCTGCAGGCGCTCGAGGCGGGCGTGGGTGCGGCGGATGGCGTCGAGCCGGGCGAACTCGCGGCCCAGCTGCTTCAGCCTGGCCGGATTCCGCGCGGTCTCGGGGTCGGCCAGGGCGTGGGCGACCTCCTCCGCCCGCGCGAGCGCCTGGCGGAGTCTGGTCTCCACGCGTTACGCCCGGTCCTTGTCGGCTCCGTACTTCCGGCGGAAGCGCTCCACCCGGCCGGCCGTGTCGAGCAGTTTCTGGCGGCCCGTGTAGTACGGGTGGCACTTGGCACAGACTTCGACGTGGATGACGGGCACCGTCGAGCGCGTGACCACGTGGTTGCCGCACGCGCACTGCACGACGGCCCGCTGGTAGCTGGGGTGAATGCCTGCTTTCACTGCGCTGATCCTTTGGCTGCCGGACTGGGTTGAGCCGGGCGCGAACGCGAAGGGCGGAAATATAATTGGCGCCAGCACTTGGAGGCAAGCCGGCGATGCCCCGTTCGATTGACTTCGGGCGCCCTTAAGCGTAAGCTTGCCCGGTCGTTAGCCGCCCCGGCCGCAGCCCCAGGGGGGTCCCGAGCGCATGTCGTCCGCCGCCGTCCTCGAGAAGATCCCGCTGTTTCGCGAGCTCGCGCCGCCCGACCTGCAGCGGGTGGTCGAGGTGGCGCGGGAGCGCACCTACCCGAAGAACTCCGTCATCCTGTTCGAGGACGATCCCGGTGACGCGCTGTACGTCGTGGGCCAGGGACAGGTGAAGGTCGTGCTCATCGGTGAGGACGGCCGCGAGGTGATTCTCTCGGTGCTCGGGGCGGGCGAGTTCTTCGGCGAGATGGCGCTGATCGACGACGAGCCGCGCTCCGCCCACGTCATCGCGATGGAGGACTCGGCGCTCATCGTGCTGCGGCGCGAGGACTTCCAGGGCATCCTGCGGCACTCTCCGGGCATCGCGCTCGCGCTCCTGCGCGAGCTCTCGCGCCGCCTGCGCCGGGTCGACGAGAAAGTGGGCAGCCTCGTCCTGCTCGACGTGAACGGCCGCGTGGCGCAGCTGCTGCTCGACCTGGCGGACGAAGAGGGCGGCGAGCGGATCACGCGGCGCCTCACCCACCACACCATCGCCCAGATGATCGGGTCGAGTCGGGAGACCGTCTCGCGCACCATGCGCGAGCTGGTGGACAAGGGCCTGATCGAGGTCAGCCGGCGGGACATCGCCCTCCGCGACCGCCCTTCCCTCGAGGCGGCCGCCGGACGGTCGTGAGGTGCGTCACGACGGTGCCGTGAGGCGGCGGCTTGTCGTACGTGCTGAAATTTCCATACCTTAGCGGAATCGCGGCGTGCCCGATCGTATGGCCTACACGGTGACCTTTTGGGGAACGCGGGGTTCCATCCCCACCCCCGGAGTCCACACTGCGCGCTACGGCGGGAACACGCCGTGCGTCGCCGTGACGGGCGCCGGGGGGCAGCTGGTCATCCTCGACGCCGGCACCGGCATCCGGGCGCTGGGCAACCAGCTCGTCGAGCGTCAGAACGGCGCGATCAACGCGGAGATCCTGCTGTCGCACGCCCACTGGGACCACATCCAGGGCCTGCCCCACTTCAAGCCGTTCTTCTCGCCGGGCAACGCGGTGCGGATCTGGGGCTCGCGCCAGGGCAGCACGTCGCTCGAGGCGATCCTGCGCCGGCAGATGGACCCGGCCGTGTTCCCGGTGCCGCTCGACGCGCTCTCCGCCCGGCTGACCGTGCAACACGTCGAGCCCGGCGAGTTCACGCTCGGGGAGTTCCGCGTGCGGGCGATGAAGCTGCGGCACCCGGGGACCACGCTGGGGTACCGCTTGACGCCCATCGCCGGCGGGCCCGCGATGGCCTACGTGACGGACAACGAGCTGGGGAACGGGCCCGACTACGGCACGGCGGCGACCTGGCGGCGGGACTTCGTGGCGTTCCTGCAGGGGGCGGAACTGCTGATCCACGACGCCATGTACACGCCGCGGGAGCTCGAGACGCACCGCGGCTGGGGCCATTCGACGTTCGAGCAGGCCGTGGGGGTGGCGGCGGACGCGGGGGTCCGGCGGCTGGTGCTGTTCCACCACGAGCCGGAGCACGGCGACGCGACGATTGACGACCTGCTCGCCGCCGCCCGCAAGCAGGCTCGAGCGCACGGCAGGCCGGCCGAGGTGATC
>JBOHSV010000367.1:0-3727 GCA_050921735.1 Gemmatimonadales bacterium
GCCCCACCGTCGTGGGAAAGACCGAGATCGCGCGGCGCCTGGCGCGCCTGGCCGGCGCCCCGTTACTCAAGGTCGAGGCCTCGAAGTTCACCGAGGTCGGCTACGTGGGACGCGACGTCGAGTCCATGATCCGCGAGCTGGTGGACGTGGCCATCAACATGGTCCGCACCGAGCGCGAGGACGACGTCTACCCCGACGCGGAGGCCCGCGCGGAAGAGCGCCTGCTGGACCTGCTGCTCCCGCCGGTCGCGGAGCCGCCACGGCAAGCCGCTCCGGCCGCTTCCCGCTCCCCGCTCCCCGGGGAGGAAGGGAGAGGGGAGAAGGACCGCCAGCTGTTCGTCGTGTCGTCCAAAGGCGACGTCACCGCCAAGACGAGCGAGGTCGACGCCCAGGCGCAGGAGCGCCGCCGCCGCACGCGGGAAAAGCTGCGCCAGCAGCTCAAGGACGGGAAGCTCGAGGAGCGCGACGTGGAGGTGGAGGTGACGCCGCAGAGCTTCCCCATGCTCGACATGATGCAGCCGCCGCCCGGCATGGAAGGGCCGGACGTGAACTTCATGGAGATGCTCCAGGACATGATCCCCAAGCGCAAGAAGCGGCGCCGGGTGCACGTCCACGAAGCGCGGCGCATCCTGGTCGACGAGGAGCTGAAGAAGCTCGTGGACATGGACGACGTGGTCAGCGAGGCGCTCGACCGCACCGAGAACCACGGCATCATCTTCGTCGACGAGCTGGACAAGATCGCGGGCGAGCGGGGCACCGTGGGCCCGGACGTGTCGCGCGAGGGCGTGCAGCGCGACCTCCTGCCCATCGTCGAAGGCTCCACCGTGCAGACGCGTTACGGCTACGTCCGCACCGACCACATCCTGTTCATCGCGGCGGGGGCGTTCCACGTGTCCAAGCCCTCGGACCTGATCCCCGAGCTCCAGGGGCGCTTCCCCATTCGCGTCGAGCTCCAGCCGCTCACCGAGCGGGACTTCGTCCGTATCATGACCGAGCCGGAGAACGCCCTCACCAAGCAGTACGCCGCCCTGTGCGCGGCCGACGGCGCCACCCTCGAGTTCACGCCCGACGGCGTCACCGAGATCGCCCGCCTCGCCGCCCGCGCCAACGAGCAGATGGAGAACATCGGCGCCCGCCGGCTCCACACCGTCATGACCACCCTGCTCGAGGACGTGCTGTTCGAGCTGCCCGAGTATCCCACCAAGAAGATCGTGTTCGACGCCGAGCGCGTCCGCGAGCGGCTGATCAAGATCCTCTCGGACGAAGATCTGCGGCGGTACATCCTGTAGCGACGTCGTCTCTTGTCGTATTGGCCGAACCCGGCTAGAATCCCGTAGTCCGACTGTCATTTTGACCTGCCGACCCAGGGTTTCCATGGCCAAACGCGATCTGCTCGCCGTCACCGACCTCACGCGGGACGAGATCGGGCGGCTGTTCGACCTGGCGGCGCGGATGAAGGCGGGAGCCTACCGCGAAACGCCCCTCGCCGGCAAAGCGCTCGCGATGATCTTCGCGAAATCGAGCACCCGGACCCGAGTGTCGTTCGAGGTCGGGGCCTACCAGCTAGGCGGCCACGCGCTGTTCCTCTCGGCCAAGGACCTCCAGCTCGAGCGCGGCGAGCCGGTGGCCGACACCGCGCGCGTGCTCTCGCGCTACGTGGACGGCATCATGATCCGCACCTTCACGCACCGGCAGGTGGAGGACCTGGCGCGGCACGCGACCGTCCCCGTGATCAACGGGCTCACCGACCTGTCGCACCCGTGCCAGGTGCTGGCGGACCTGTTCACGGTGCGCGAGGCGTTTGGGACCTGGGAGGGGAAGCGGGTGGCGTGGGTGGGCGACGGCAACAACATGGCCAACAGCTGGCTCGAGGCGGCCGAAGTGCTGGGCTTCGAGCTGCGCCTCGCGTGCCCCGAGGGGTTCGAGCCCAGCCGCGAGAAGTTCGAGCGCGCCCGGCGCGCCGGCGCGTGTCTCCTGGTGACCGAGGTCCCGGAAGAGGCGATGGAAGGCGCGCACGTCGTCAACACGGACGTGTGGGCCTCGATGGGGCAGGAGGCCGAAGCCGAGGCGCGGCTCAACGCGTTCAAGGGCTACACGGTGGACGCCGAGCTGATGGCGCTCGCCGACCGCAAGGCCGTGTTCCTGCACTGCCTGCCGGCCCACCGCGGCGAGGAAGTGACCGAAGACGTCATCGACGGTCCCCAGTCCCGCGTGTTCGACCAGGCCGAAAACCGCCTGCACGTGCAGAAGGCGCTGCTCGCCACGCTGCTGGGAGGCGCCGCGACATGACCGGCACGGGGACCCTGAAACGCACCCCCTTGCACGACGTGCACGTGGGCCTGGGCGCGAAGATGGTGCCGTTCGGCGGGTACGAGATGCCCGTCAGCTACCCCGGCGGCATCGCCGCCGAGCACCGCGCCGTGCGGGACGCCGCGGGCCTGTTCGACGTGTCGCACATGGGCGAGTTCGAGGTCACCGGGCCCGACCGCAACGCCCTCGTGCAACGGATAACGTGCAACGACGTTGCCGCCCTGAAACCGGGCGAGGCGCAGTATTCCGCCATGCTGACCGATCGAGGCACCTTCGTCGACGATTGTCTGGTGTACCGCTTCGCCGACAAGCTCATGCTGGTGGTCAACGCCTCGAACATCGAGAAGGACTGGGAGCACGTGGTGGCGCAGAAGGGCGGGGCCAACGCCCGATTGCGGAACATCTCGGACGAAGTGGCCCTGCTGGCGCTCCAGGGGCCGCGGGCGGAGGCGGTGCTGGCGCCGCTCACGCCCGCGGGCGTCGCGGCGCTGCCGTACTACCACTTCGTGGACGCGCCGGTGGCGGGCGTGCAGTGCTTCATCTCGCGCACCTGCTACACCGGGGAGGACGGGTTCGAGCTGTACTGCCGCGCGGGCGACGCCCGGCAGGTGTGGGACGCCCTCGCCCGGCCGGGGCGCGCCGTGCCCTGCGGCCTCGGCGCCCGCGACACGCTGCGGCTCGAAGCCGGGCTCCCGCTCTACGGCAACGACATCGACGACACCACCACGCCCTACGAGGCGGGGCTCGGCTTCATCGTGAAGCTCGACAAGGGCGCGTCGTTCACGGGGCTCCAGGGGCTCAAGCGCCAGAAGCTCGCCGGCGTCCGGCGCCGGCTCGTGGGCTTCCGGGTCACCGAGCCCAGGGCCGTGGCGCGCCACGGCTACGAGGTGTACCTGGACGGCCGCAAGGCGGACGTCGTGCGCAGCGGCACGGTACCGCCGACCGTCAACGCGCCGATCGGAACGACGTACCTCCCGGCCGAGCACGCCCGGGCCGGGACCAGGATCGAGATCGACATCCGCGGGAAGCGCGTGGCCGCGGAGGTGGTCAAGATGCCGTTCGTGCCGCATAGAACGAGGCGGTAAGCGACGGACGGGGACGGACGGGGACGGACGGGGAGGGACGGAGACGGACAGGGTGCGAATCGGGATACTGACGATCTCGGATATGGGTGCCCAGGGACGGCGGGAAGACACGTCCGGCGACGCGATCCTCGACTGGGCGGTGGGGCGCGGGTACGAGGTCGTGGTGAAGAGCGTGGTGCCCGACGAGGTCGACCGGATCGCGGGGAAGCTCGCGCGCTGGGCCGACTCGGGCGAGGTGGACGCGATCCTGACCACGGGGGGGACGGGGCTCGCGCCGCGGGACGTCACGCCCGAGGCCACCGCGGCCGTGCTCGAGCGCGAGGCCCCCGGCC
>JBOHSV010000368.1:0-4043 GCA_050921735.1 Gemmatimonadales bacterium
GTTCCGCCGCCTGGGCGCGAAAAAGGCGGCGAGCGAGCTCGCCGCCTTCATCACCTGACGATTCGGGACCCTCAGCCCCCGCCGTTCGCCTCGTCGTCCTCGACCTCGAACTCGATCTCGATGGCCACGAGCGTGCGGGGATCGGTCGATTCGACGACTCCTTCGCCGTCCGCTTCGACGACCGCGCCCAAGGCCACCGCCGCGGCCACGTCGGCGAGCGAGCCGAGCTGATCGGCGTCCCCGCTTTCCGACTCCAGCTCCGTGCCCGCAACGATCCGAATCACGGTGCCGTCCTCCAGCGTCACCGAGCCCGCCGCCGCATCCACCGACTGCACCAGGCCCTCGAACTCCACCTCGCCCTGGAGGTCTTCGGCCTCGGCCTCGAGCTCGGTCACGCCCTCGACGATCGCGACCCCGAGGCCCAGCACCCGGACGGCTCCGGTGCAGCCGGCGGGCGCATCGGTCAGCGTCGCGCACTCAGCGACGTTGTCGCCGTCCACGTTGAGCTCGAGCTCGGCCTCCTCCTCATCGTCGTCGTCGAGCTTCACCTCCCGGGCCACAAAGCTCGGGTCGTCGGGCGCCTGAGGCTCGGCCGGCGGCAACCGCTCCGCTTCCATCGCCGGCTCCCGGCCCGCCGCGAGCGCCGCTTCGACCCGGGCCACGAACTCCGCGAACGTCAGGTCCGCGTCGTCGGCTTCGAATTCGGTCGCCGCGGTGAAGCGCACCGCCAGCCCGCCAAGGGCAAGGGTGAGGGTCCCCTCATCGCCCGCGACTGTGATGGCCGTGACGCGGCTCTCAATCTCCTCTTCGTCGTTCAGCTCGGACGGGTCCTTGATCTCGATTTCGCGCGCCACGAGCCCGGTCGGCAGGAGCTCGATCTCGAGCCGCGCCGGGCCTTGGGTGAGGCGGGTGCCGAACTCGGGGAACGTGATCTGGCGGGAGAACTGCGGCGCCGCGGCCGGCCCGGTGCCGTCGCCGCAGGCCGCCGCGACCGCGCCTCCGGCCACGGTGAGGATGGGGACAATCTTCGTGAGATTCATGCGACGGTCTCCGTTGGGGTCGCCGCCCCCCGACGCATCACGCGTGCCGCGCCCGCTTGTGCCGGTCCGAGGCCGATGTATGATGGTGGGGACGTCCTTCATGCCGCGAAACAAGCCAGGGTGGTTCGCCACGTGACAGCGCCGGCTTCGCCCCTCGCCCGCCGCCCGCTCGCCTACCGCCTGCGGGGGTGGAAGGACGAGGCCGCCGCCGTCGAGCAGCGGCTGCGCGACCTCGAGACCATCGCTCGCAGTCATCAGCGCCGCTGGTGGATCGCGGCGGTGCTGGGCATTCTCGGGCTCACGGGACGCTACGTCGCCGAGGCGGTGGCGGCGTCGGGCGGCGCGATCGTGCTCACGGCCGGCGGCGCCGCGATCACGAACGCCCTGCTGGGCCTCATCACCGAGCGGGGCTGGTACCGCTGGTGGCTGATCTACGCGCTGGCCATTCTCGACATTCTCCTGGTCGCCGTCCTGATCATCTGGTTCGGGCCGGGCGGCTTCGTGGTGGCGTTCTTCCTCGCGCTGTTGCCCTACGCGTTCGACCAGGGGCGCGCCGTGGGGGGCTTCCTCGTGCTGATCACCGCGCTGGCCTACATCGGCGCGGCGCAGCTGCACGCCACCCTCTATGGTGCGGAGACGAACTTCACCACGCTCGGCCTCGAGACCATGGTGTTCATGCTCGTCGCGATGGGGGTCCAGCGGATCCCCGCCGCGTTGATCGAGCGCATCCGCCGGACCCGCGACGTGATGGGCGAAGCCGAGCAGGGGTTCCTGGCCGTGCGGGCGGCGGCCGGCGAGTCGGACGAGCTGGGGTTCCTCGAGCGCAGCTTCAATCGGATGCTCGAGGAGATCGGGGCCACGATCTCGACCGTACAGCGCGAGGCGGACGAGGTGGCGGCGTTCGCGGAGCAGCTGGCGGCGTCGGCCCAGGAGCTGCACGCCACGTCGGAGGAGGTCACCCACACGGCGCAGGAGCTGGCGCAGGATCTGGCGCGCCAGCGGACGACGGTGGACGAGGCCCGGGGCGAGAGCGCGAAGGCCGCGGCGCAGGCGGAGTCGCTGCGCGTGCGGGCGGAGATGATGCAGGCCGATGCGGTGCGCCTGGTGACGACGGCGGAGCGCGGCCGCGAGCGCGTGGCCCGGGCCAGCCACACGCTCCGGGCGGTGGGCGAGGAGGTGCGCGCCACCGCCGCGACGGTCACCGGGCTGTCGGGGATGTCGGAGCGGATCGGCGTATTCGCGCAGACCATCGCCCGCATCGCGCGGCAGACCCATCTGCTCGCCCTGAACGCCGCCATCGAGGCCGCGCGCGCCGAGGAGCACGGCGAGGGCTTCGCCGTCGTGGCGGATGAGGTGCGGAGCCTCGCGGCCGAGTCCGGCCGGTCGGCCCGCGAGGTCGCCGAGCTGGTGAGCGACCTGCGCGCCGGGATCGATGCGGCCGCGCGGGCCATGGAGGCGGGCGAGGCGAAGGTGCGGGACATCGGGGCGGTGGCGGCGGAGGCGGATGGGGCGCTCCAGGAGCTGCACCAGGGCGTCCAGCTGATCGGCGACCTCGTCAACGCGACGGCCGAGGTATCGCGCAGCCAGGCGCAGCGCCTCGCTCAGCTGGCCGAGTCGCTGCACGACGTGGCCGCGAGCTCGAGCGGCTCCACCGAGCGGGCCGATGGCGCCGCGGCCGCCACGAAAGCCCAGATCGCGTCCATGACCGACCTGACCACCACCTCCCAGCAGCTGGCCCAGCTGGCCGAGCGGCTGCGGTCGAGCATCGCCCGCTTCTCGGTGTTGCGGCGCGAGCGGCGCGCCGCGGCGGACTAACCCGCCCGGAAGACCGCTGCGCGGTTCGATCCTTGGTCCCACGGTCCCGCAGTGAGGGGTTGGAACGCACGCAGGGTCTCCCGGTACGGGGTGACGAGCAGGTCCACGTATCGCGCGATGGCCGTGTCGAAGGGAAAGCGGCGGCGGAACTCCCCGGCCGTCACGCCGAGCACGGCCTTGAGGTGGCGGCCGAAGCTCTGGGGCGACGAGTAATCGAGCCGGTACGCGATGTCCGCCACCGCCAGGCCGGGATTCTGGAACAGGTACGCCGCGTGGAGCAGCCGCATCGCCGAGAGATAGCTTTTGGGCGACGGGAGCCGGGCCCGATAGAAGCGCGACATCAGCGTGCTCGGCGTCACGCGCAGGTGGCGGGCCAGCCCGCGAACCGTGCCGATCACCGGCGCCAAGCGCGCGACGGTCTCGAAGAACAGCCGGGTGGCCTCCGGGACATCGCCCAGCGCGGGGACGAGGCGGCGCAGGATCCGCGCCGCCACCGGGGACGCGGGACGGCCCACGAGCTCGCGCAGGCGGCGCCACCCTTCCGGCAGCGTGCAGTCGACCGCCGCGCGCACCCCCGTGGCGCCGAGGCGCAGCAGCACCTGGGGCGCCTCGCCGTCGTGCTGGGACACCAGCGCGACGGCCGGGATCGCCGGGAACTCGCGCACGAAGCGCGCCACCGCGGGCAACTGGTCGCCCGGACAGCGGTGGACCGAGATCACGAGCGCGTCGACCCGGCTGCGGCGCGCGGTGTGCAGCGCGTCGCGGAACGAGTCCGCGTGGAGCGCGACGAAACAGCCGTCTCCCGCGGCCTCGACCCGCGCACGCTCGCGCGGCGGCACGACGGTGCACACGGTCACCATGTCGCACGCATCGTAATCCGGGTACGTCAATGCCCGGTCAATCGCCCGTCAAAGTCCCAAACCGGAGGAGTCGCCTCGTGAAACGCCTCACGCTCGCGGTCGGCGCGGTCTGCGCGACCGCTTCGCTGCTCGCCGCGCACGACTTCTGGCTCGTCCCCGTCGGCGACGAGATCCACGGCATCTCCAGCTCCACCTTCCCGCGCAGCGACAACGCGGTCGCGCCCGCGCGGCTCGGCGAAGCCGTGGCGCTGGCACCCTCGGGCCGCCGCCCGCTCGAGATCGTGGGCGCGGCGCGCACGCGCGCCGGCGACTCCGTGCTGGTGCTCAA
>JBOHSV010000369.1:0-1637 GCA_050921735.1 Gemmatimonadales bacterium
GGCCTGGAGCGGCTCGGCCCCGCGCTCGCCCCCGTGCTCGCCGGCGTGGCCGAGCCGCCGCGCCGCTGGGCGATCCGCGGCGGCGAGATCGCGCTCGACGAACCGGTCATCATCGGGATCCTCAACGTCACGCCCGATTCGTTCTCCGACGGCGGACGACTGGGCTCGGTGGAAGCGGCCGTGGCCCACGGCGAACGGCTCACGGCGCACGGCGCACGGCTGCTCGACGTCGGCGGTGAGTCGACGCGGCCCGGCGCGCGGCCGGTGCCGGCCGATGAAGAGACCCGGCGCGTGGTCCCCGTCATCGCCGAGCTCTCCCGGCGCGGCCTGGGCCCGGTCTCCGTGGACACGCGCAAGGCGGCGGTGGCCCGCGCGGCCCTGGACGCGGGCGCCACGGTGGTGAACGACGTCTCGGGCCTCGCGGCCGATCCGGCGCTCGCGGCCGTGGCCGCCCGGGCGGGGGCGGGGGTGATCGTGATGCACATGCGCGGGACGCCGGACACGATGGACGGGCTCGCGGCCTACCGGCACGTGGCGGTCGAGGTGGCGGCGGAGCTGCGCGTGGCGGCGGGCCGCGCCGAGGCCGCCGGGATCGAGCGCGAGCGGATCGTGGTGGACCCGGGGTTCGGGTTCGCCAAGACCCCGGAGCACAACCTCCGGCTGCTCGATGAGCTGGCAACGATCGTCGGGTTGGGCTATCCTGTAGCCGTCGGGCCGTCGCGCAAGCGGTTTCTCGGCTTCGCCACCGGCCGGCCGGTGGAGGATCGCGACCGCGCGACGGCCGTGGCGTGCGTGCTGGCCTACGTGCGGGGCGCGCGCCTCTTCCGGGTGCACGACGTGGCACTGGCGCGCGAAGCGCTGGCCCTGGCTCGAGCGACGAGCGATCCACGGTGAACATCGACGCATTTCGCTTTCTCACGCCCAGGCTGTGGCCCGACGCGGTGGAGATCATTCTCGTCGCGATCGTGATCTACCATTTCCTGCTGTTCCTCGTCGGCACCCGCGCCATCCAGATCCTCGTCGGCCTCGTCATCCTGTCGCTGGGCTACTTCGTGGCGCGGGCGCTGAACCTCACCATGCTGAGCTACCTGCTCGGCGTCGTGTTCACGTACGGCGCCTTCGCGGCCATCGTCATCTTTCATCCCGAGCTGCGGAACGCGCTGGCCCGCCTGGGCCAGTCGCGCCTGATGAAGGCGTTCTCCCGCGGCAACCGCCAGTCGGTGGCCGAGGAAATCGCGGAGGCCCTGGACCGGCTGGCCCGCGCGGGCACCGGCGCGATCATCGCGGTGGAAGGCGACATCGGGCTGGAAGAGTTCATCACGACCGGCGTCCCGGTCGAGGCGAAGGTCTCGGCCGACCTGCTCACCACCGTCTTCACCCCGTACTCGCCGCTGCACGACGGGGCGGTGCTGATCCGCGGCGACCACATCATCGGCGCCGGGTGCGTCCTGCCCCTCACGCAGTTCAAGGTCACGGACAAATCGCTCGGCACGCGGCACCGTGCCGCCCTCGGCCTGTCCGAAGAGACCGATGCCACCGTGCTGGTCGTGTCGGAGGAGACGTCGTCCATCTCCGTCGCGACCCACGGACTCCTGCACCGCCACCTCACGCCCCAGCAGGTGCGCGATCTCCTGTCC
>JBOHSV010000370.1:0-8921 GCA_050921735.1 Gemmatimonadales bacterium
GCAGGCGTCCCAGGTATTCGCGCATCCGCTCCAGGCACTCGCCGTCGTCCCTGGCGCGATAGTGCGCCACGGCGCTCACGGCGGTGTGGATGCGCGCCCCGCCCAGCTGCTCGGCGGCGACCACCTGCCCGATGGCGCCCTTGACCAGATTCGGGCCGCCGAGTCCCATGAAGGACGTGCCCTCCACCATGAAGATCACGTCCGACAACGCCGGCAGGTACGCCCCGCCGGCGATGCACGGGCCCATCACCGCGGCGAGCTGCGGCACCCGCAGGTAGCGGCGCATGATCGCGTTGTAATGGAAGATGCGGGCGGCGCCGTACTGACCCGGGAACACGCCGCCCTGGTAGGGCAGGTTGACCCCCGCCGAGTCCACGAGGTACACGATGGGGATCCGCTGGCGCATGGCCACCTCCTGCGCCCGCAGGATCTTCTTGATGGTCTCGGGCCACCACGATCCCGCCTTGACCGTGGCGTCGTTGGCGACGACGACCAGCGGCCGACCGTGTACCCGACCCACGCCGGTCACGACGCCCGCCGCGGGCGCCTGCCCGTCGTACTGGTCGTAGGCGACGAGCAGCCCGATCTCGAACCACGGCCCGTCCGGGTCCAGCAGGCGGGCCACGCGTTCGCGGGCGGTGAGCTTGCCCTGCTCGTGCTGCCGCCGGATCCGCTCGGCCCCGCCGCCGTGTTCGAGGCGCGCCTGCAGCTCGCGGAGTTCCGCGGTGAGGGTCCGGAGTCTACTCAACGGGAGTCACGCCGTGACATGCTCCGCGGCCCACGCTTCGATGTACCGCACCAGCTCCCCCGTCGGCGTCCCCGGGCCGAACAGTTTCCCGATGCCCTGCCGCTCGAGCGCGGCGGCGTCGTCCGGTGGAATGATGCCGCCTCCCGTGAGGAGGATGTCGTCGCGGCCGGCCTGGCGGAGCAGGTCTCGAACGCGGGGGAACAGCGTCATATGGGCGCCGGAGAGCACGGAGAGCCCGACCACGTCCGCATCTTCCTGGATCGCCGCCTGCGCGATCATCTCCGGGGTCTGGTGCAGGCCGGTGTAGATGACCTCCATGCCGGCGTCGCGCAGGGCGGCTGCCACGACCTTGGCGCCGCGGTCGTGTCCGTCCAGACCGGGTTTCGCGATCAGCACCCGGACCGGGCGTCGCCGTTGGGCCGGCATCAGCGCCGGAACCTCAGGAGGGCGGCCAGGCCGTGGACGGCGCGGCGAGCGGCGGCGTCGTACAGCACATCGACCTGCGCGCGCTGCGCCAGGGCCTCCTCCACCGCCTCGTCGATCCGCGGGTCCTCGTCGTGGCCGTCGGCGAGCAGGGTGCGCGCCTGACCGCGGCGCAGGGCGCCAAGCGTCGGCTCGACGCCGTCGACGGCCCAGCCGGTCGCCAGCCCCTCGCGCATCGCTTCGGCGTGGGCGCGTTCCCACGCCCGCTCGCGGTCTTCGCGCAGCACCAGCGCCACCTCGCGCACCTCGGCCGCCGTGACCTTCTTAGGATTGAGCTTGACCACGCCCGACACGAGGTCGTGGAGGTAGTTGTGGAGGTGGGGCACGAGGGCGGCCGCGTCCACTCCCACGCCGGCGACCACCAGGCCGGTGAGGGGCTGCTGGGTATGAATCCGAAACGCGGCATCGGCGACGCGCGCGTAGTGCCGGTGTTTTTCCGCCCGGATGCGCTGGTGGTAGTTGTGCTCGCCCCACCCGCCGCCCGGGTGATTGGCCCGCACGGCCTGGCGCTCGCCGTGGAATTTGCCGGCCCGGGTGGCGTCGGCCGACAGGCCGGGCAGCTCCACGACTTCGTATGCCGTGATGCCGAAGAACCGGGCGCCGGTGCGGTCACACGCGACGACCAGGATGGTGCCGAACTCCTCCTCCAGCGCCACGAGCTCGCGAATCAGGGGCGTCGCGGCCACCACGAGCCGCGAGCGGTGCACGTGCGGCAGCGGGATGACCTCGAACAGGTGGCGCGGCCCGCAGGCGAACAGCGCGATCCCGCGGGCGGCGGGGAGGCGCGCCGGCTCCTCGAAGAAGCGCAGGATGCGCTGGAGGTCGGCCGAGACCGCTTCGCGCGCCGCGCGGTCGAGCGGGCGACGCGCGAGGTCGGCGGCGAGCGCCTTGACCCGGTTTTTCATCTTGATGAGATACTTCCCGCGGGTCTTGTCGCGCGGCTCGAGTTTCAGATAGCACGATACGACCGGGGCGGATCCGGGCTCGACGCCGGCCAGCCGCGCGATGGCGGCGCGCACGGGCTGGTCGCGTGACCACGACGGCACGGCGGTCATGGTCAGAAGAACACGGGCTCGCGGTAGGCGCCGTACACGGCCTCCAGCGCGTGCCGGATCTCGAACAGCGTGCAATCGGCTCGCGCGCAGTCGAGCATCGGCGGCACCACGTGGCGGTCGCCCTCGGCGGCCCGGTGCAGGGCGGCGAGCCGCTCGCGGACCAGCCCGGCATCGCGCCGCGCGCGCAGCCCCGCCAGCCGGCTGCGCTGCGAGGCCTCCGCGTCGTTGGACACCTTGAGGATTTCCACGGGGTGGTCGTCCTCCGTGACGAAGTCGTTCACGCCCACGACGACTGCGCGCCGCTGCTCCACGGCCCGCTGGTGCTCGGCCGCGGAGCGCGCGATCTGCCGCTGGAACCAGCCGGTCTCGATGCCCCGCACCACGCCGCCCACCGACTGGATCTCCGCGAACAGCGCCTCCGCCTCCCGCTCCAGCTGGTCGGTCAGGGCCTCGACGTAGTACGCGCCCGCCAGCGGATCGGTCACCTCGGCCACCCCGGTCTCGTGCGCGAGGATCTGCTGCGTGCGCAACGCGACCTGCACGGCCTGCTCCGTCGGGAGGGCCAGCGTCTCGTCCAGGGAGTTGGTGTGGAGCGACTGGGTCCCGCCCAGGACCGCGGCCAGCCCCTGATAGGCCACGCGCACCACGTTGTTCAGCGGCTGCTGCGCGGTGAGCGTGACGCCTGCCGTCTGGCAGTGGAACCGCATCATGCAGGCGCGCGCGCTCGTGGCGCCGTACCGCTCGCGCATGTGTCGGGCCCAGATGCGGCGAGCGGCCCGCAGCTTGGCGATCTCGACGAAGAAGTCGTTGTGGATGTCCCAGAAAAACGAGAGCCGGGGGGCGAAGCCCTCGACCGCCAGGCCGCGCGCCAGGCCGCGCTCGACGTAGGTGAAGCCGTTCGCCAGGGTGAACGCGAGCTCCTGCGCCGCGGTCGCCCCCGCCTCCCGAATGTGGTAGCCCGAGATCGAAATCGTGTTCCACAAAGGCGTGTGCGCCGGCGCCCACTCGAACATGTCCACGATGACCTTGAGCGCCGGCTCCACGGGGAAGATCCAGGCGTGCTGGGCCATGTACTCTTTCAGGATGTCGTTCTGGATCGTCCCTCGGAGCTTGGCGATCGGCACCCCCTGCCGCTCGGCCGCGACCACGTAGAAGCAGAAGAGAATGGCGGCGGGGCCGTTGATGGTCATCGAGGTGGACACCTGGTCCAGCGGGATGCCGCGGAACAAGTCCTCCATGTCCGCCGCGCTCGAGATGGCCACCCCCGCCTTCCCCACTTCGCCCTCGCTGCGCGGATGATCGGAGTCGTACCCCATGAGGGTGGGGAAATCGAACGCCACCGACAGCCCCGTCTGCCCGTGCGCCAGGAGGTACTTGTAGCGCCGGTTCGTATCCGCCGCCGTGCCGAAGCCGGCAAACTGACGCATGGTCCACAGCCGCCCGCGGTACATCGTGTCGTGAATGCCGCGCGTGAACGGATACGCGCCGGGGTCCCCCAGCTGCCGCGCGTAGGCGAACCCGGCGAGGTCGTCCGGCGTGTACACCGCCTTCTTTTCAATGCCACTCATCGCGCCGCCCCCGTGCGCACCTGGTCCACGATCTCGGCCGCGACGTCGTATGGGCTGCGGCGGCCCCCGGCCACGGCGTCCAGTCGCTCGGCCAGCAACTCCTCCGCCCGGGTTTCCTCCCACAGCCACTGGCGCAGGGCCCGGTTCACGACCGCCCGGGTCCGCTCGGCGAGCCGCCTCCGGCGCCACTCCGTGAGGCGGCCGCCCTGCTCCAGATGCGCGTGATGCGCGTCGAGCGCCGCCACGAGCTCCCCCACTCCGTCCCCCGAGGTCGCCACCGTGAGGAGCACGGGCGGCTCCCAGTCGGGACCGTCGCCCGCGGGGCCGGCCGCGGGGCTCGGGGCGTGATGGGGGGTGATGTGGCGGAACGCATGGCCCCGCCGCATCCCGAGCATCACCTCGATTTCGGCCTTGAGCCGGTCGGCGCCCGGCCGATCGCTCTTGTTGATCACATACAGCTGGGCGGCTTCCATCACGCCGGCCTTGAGCGTCTGGATCGCGTCCCCCGATTCGGGCACGAGCACGAGCACCGTGCTCTGCGCGGTGCGCGCGACGTCGAGCTCCGTCTGGCCCACGCCCACGGTCTCGATCAGGATCCGCTCGAAGCCGAACGCGTCCAGCAGATCGGCAACTTCCTCCGTGGTGGTGGCCAGCCCGCCGACCGACCCCCGGGTGGCCATCGAACGGATGAAGACGCCGGGGTCCAGGCTCACCGATTCCATGCGGATGCGGTCGCCCAGCATGGCGCCGCCGGTAAACGGACTCGTCGGATCGACGGCCACCACGGCGACGCGGCGGCCTTCCCGGCGGAAGGCCTGGACGAGCCGCTCGGTCAGAGTGCTCTTGCCGGCGCCGGGCGGGCCGGTGATGCCGATGCGCCGGGCCGTGCCCACGCTGGCGTGCACGCGCCCCAGCAACGTCTCGTAGCCCTCGCGCTGGTTCTCCACCAAGCTGATCGCCCGCGCGAGGGCCGCCGTGTCGCCGCGGTCGAGCGCGGCCAGGAGCGCGTCGGCAGACATGCGCCCGTAAGATAATCCGGTCATCGCAGGAGCGTGGTGCCCAGGCCGAGCAGCAGGAGGAACCCGCAGACGTCCGTGAAGGTCGTGACGAAGATGGACGACGCGATGGCGGGATCGACGCCCAGGCGCTCGAGCATAATGGGGATGAACGCCCCGGCGAAGCCCGCCACCACCAGATTTCCCCACATCGCCAGCAGCACGACGGCGCCCAGCCGGACGTCGCCGCCCAGCAGCGCCGCGACGCAGGCGACGACCACGCCGTTCGCGAGCCCGTTCACCGCGCCGACGAGCACCTCCTTGGCGATCACGCCGGGCGCGCCGCGCCTGGGGACTTGTCTCAGGGCCAGCCGGCGCACGGTCACGGCCAGGGCCTGGGTCCCGGCGTTGCCGCCCATGCCCGCGATGACGGGCATCCACACGGCGAGCGCCACGACGCGGATGATGGTATCCTGAAACAGGTAGACCACCAGGCCCGCGAAGAACGCCGTCAACAGGTTCACCTAGAGCCACGGCAGGCGCTGCCGGACGGCGTCGGTCCAGGCGGCCGCGAGGTCTTCCGCGGGATCCACTCCCCCGAACTTGAGCAGGTCTTCGGTCGCCTCCGCCTCGACCACGTCGATCACGTCGTCGAACGTCACGCGCCCCAGCAGGCGCCGGGCCTCGTCCAACACGGGCACCGCGGCGACGTTGTAGCGGGCCATGGCGCGGGCCACTTCCTCCTGATCTTGCTCGGGCCGCACCGTAACGGGAGGCGGCTCCATCACCTCCCCCACCCGCCGGCCGGGCGCGCCGACCACCAGGCGCGCGATCGGCAGGACGCCCTTCAATCGCCGCTCGCCGTCCACGACGAACACCTGGTACGGCTCGTCGTGCTCCTCGCTCTGGCGCCGGATCTCCTCGAGGGCCTCGGCCAGCGTCGCGTCCTCCCGTACCGCGACCACCCCGGTCGTCATCAGCCCGCCGGCCGTGTCCTCCGAATAGCGGAGCAGCCGGTCCACGTCGCGGCGGTCGGCCAGCTCGGCGAGCACGGCCTCCCGCTCCTCGGCGGGGAGGTCGGCGATGATGTCGGCGGCGTCGTCGCTGGGCAGCTGCTCGACCAGATCGGCCGCGTAGTCGGGGCCGACGGCGAGGAGCAGCTCTTCGGGGTGCTCCCCGGCTTCCATCTCGGCCAGGGCGCGGGAGGCGACGTCGGTGGGCAGCTCGGCCACCACCCGGGCGCGGCGCGGCTCATCGAGCTCGGCGAGCACGTCGGCGAGGTCGGACGGATGCAGGCGGGTGGCCCGGGCCACGAACGCGCCGAGGTCGTCGCGCTCGGCGAGCTGCTTCAACTCGTCGAGCCGCAGGTCGGGGCGGGTCACTGCGACGGCCGCCGCAGTAACGCGGCCAGGTCGAGCCCCGGGGGTCGGCCCTCGGCGCCCTGCGGCAGCACCGCCCCCGCGGAAATCACGAGCTTCATCGCCTCCTCGACGCTGAGGTTCACCGGGCGTGCCCGGCTGGTGGGGACGATGAGGAAGTAGCCCGACGTGGGGTTGGGAGTCGTCGCGACGAACACGTTGACGCACGGCTCGCCGAGCAGCGCCTCGGCGAACGGGTTGCTCTCCGACGTGACCCAGGCGAGCGCGTAGGTGCCCGCCGTGGGAAATTCGATGAGCACGGTCCGCCGGAACACCCGGCGTTCCTCGCCCATGAAGGTCTGCATGATCTGGCTGGCGGCATTGTAGACCCGCGCCGTGAGCGGAAACCGCGCCAGCAGAGTATTCCACCAGGCGATCAGACGCCGGCCGACCGTGTAGTGGGCCAGCCACCCGATCGTGAGGATGGCGAGCAGCAGCAGGACCAGGCCCAGGCCGGGCACCTGACGCGCGAGCAGGCGCTCCAGCGGTCCACCGAGGATCGCGTCGAGGGTCTGGAACAGCCACCACAAGATCACGACGGTGACGCCGACCGGGACGAGGACCACGAGGCCGGTGAAAAAGTAGCGGCGCAGCCGCCGCATCACCGGATGCCGGCTCATCGCGTCTCCGCCGGTCCGTCGAGCACCACGGCGCGAGGGGAGCCCCGCCGCACCGCCACGCGCTCGACCCGGGTGGCGGTGGCGGCCATCACGTCGAACTCGAGTCCGTGGTACTGGAAGCGCTCGCCGGCCCGCGGGATGCGGCCGAGGGTCTGGACGAGCAGGCCGCCGTTCGTTTCGGCGCCCCGGCCCTCGACCGCCACCCCGAGGAGTCCCTCGAGGCGGGCGAGCGGGGCGGTGCCGTCGAGCTCCACCAGCTGCGGTTCCGCCCCTTCGACCACG
Source organism: Gemmatimonadales bacterium (assembly GCA_050921735.1). GTDB lineage: Bacteria > Gemmatimonadota > Gemmatimonadetes > Gemmatimonadales > GWC2-71-9 > DATLXT01. The sequence goes on from JBOHSV010000370.1 coordinate 7,170, forward strand.
CGGCTTCGGGCTTCGTCGAAGATTTCGGCCACCAGGTCGCGGAGCAGGTCCTGAAACGTGATCAGTCCCGCCGTGCCCCCGAACTCGTCGAGCACGACCGCCAGGTGACCGCGGCCGCGCTGCATCTCGAGCATCAGGTCCGCCGCGCGCGTCGTGCCGGGGACCGTGAGCACCGGCCGTACGGCGATCGGATCTTCGGGCGCGCGCCGCAGCAGGTCGAACGCGTGGGCCACGCCCACGGTTTCGTCGAGCGAGCCGCGATACACCGGGTATCGGCTGTACCCCGACTGCATGAACACGTGGCCCGCTTCGGCCGCCAGCATGCCTTCGGGGATCGCGACGATGGCGGTGCGCGGCGTCATGAGCTCGCGCACCGGCCGGTCGGCGAACGCGAGGACCCCCGACACGACCTCGATCTCGTCGGCGCGGGCGAGCGCGTCGGTCTCCGCGCTGGAGAGGACCGCCGCGAGCGCGGTGCGGGTCGTGGGGTCGCGGGTGGGCACCACGGGTCCCAACACCCGCCCCACGCGCTCCAGCCACGGGACCGCGCGCGCCACCAGCGGTTCGGCCCAGCGCCGCCCCACGACGCGGGGCACGAGGTAAACGAGGCTGAGGGACAGCGGGACGCCGAGGAAGAACACCGTGCCGCCGATGACGGTGGGGTCGAGCCGCGCCAGGGCGCCGGGCAACCCGGCCGCGGCCAGCAGCACGCCGAGCGTGGTGACCGCATTGGCGGTGGCGATCACGCGGCCGGGATTCTTCAGCAACCGAGCCGCGTCACCCGCGCCGCGCAGGCGATACGTGACCCAGCGGGTGAGCTCGAGTTGCGACACCGCCGCGGTGGCCACCCCCACGGCGGCCGCGGCGGCGGCGAGCGACAGGCCGGCGGCCAGCAGCAGCAGCGACGCGATCATGGACGCTTCTCGAAGGACACGCGCGTCACCCGCCGCCGGTCCACCCGCTCCACCACGACATGGAAGCCGTCGAGCGTGAGCTCGTCGCCGGCGCGGGGCACGCGTCCCAGCACCGAATAGATCAGGCCGCCGACGGTCGACACCTCGGGGTGGGTGAACGAGCGCCCCAGCGCCTCGGAGAGGTGGTCGAGCGACACGCGTCCATCCACCCAGAAGCGGTCGCCCTCGCGCTGGATTTCGGGGGGCGCCCCCACCTCGTGCTCGTCGCGGATCTCGCCGACGATCTCCTCCAACACGTCCTCCAGCGTGATCAGTCCGGACGTGCCCCCGAACTCGTCCACCACGATCGCGAGATGGGCGGGGCCGCGCTGGAAATCCCGCAGCTGGCTGTCGAGCGTCTTGTTCTCCGGCACGAAGGCGGCGGGGCGGATCCGATCCTGCCAGCGGCCGGTGCCGTCCCCCACGCCCATGGCGACCGGTACCAGGTCCTTCGCGAACACCACCCCGACGATGTTGTCGGGCGTGCCGTCGTAGACGGGGACGCGGCTGTGCTCGCTCGCCCGGAAGGTGGCGAGGACGTCGTCGAGGGGAGCGGCCAGGTCCACCGCCGCCATGTCGAGCCGCGGGGTCATGACCTCCTCGACCGTCGTGTCGGCCAGCGTGAAGACGCCCAGTAGCATGTCCCGCTGGGCGGCGCCCAGGTCGGGCTGGAGCGGGCGCGGCGTGCGCACCAGGCGGTGCAGCAACCGGTCGATGCGGGTCAGGAGGGCGAGCAGCGGCCCGAACGGCACGAGCGAGCGGCGCGCCAGCGGCAGGGCCGCCTCGGCGAACTCCGGCG
>JBOHSV010000371.1:0-2618 GCA_050921735.1 Gemmatimonadales bacterium
GCGGCGTGTTCCACTGCTTCACGGGCGACGAGGCCATGGCGCGCGCGGCGCTGGCGATCGGCTTCCACCTCTCGTTCGCCGGGATCGCCACCTTCCCGAGGGCCGGGGAGCTTCGGGCGATAGCGGGTTGGGTGCCGGACGACCGGTTGCTGATCGAAACCGACGCGCCGTACCTGGCGCCCGTGCCGCATCGCGGCCGGCGCAACGAGCCGGCGTTCGTGCGGGAAGTGGCGGCGGCGCTGGCGGCGGCGCGCGGTGAAGACGGCGAGACGCTCGCCCGGCGGACGGCGGAGAACGGCCGCCTCGCGTTCGGCGGGCGGGTGGCCACGACGCTCTAGCACGGAGACACGCGTGACGACCGCGGTGAAGATTCCGTCGGACATCGAAATCGCCCAGGCCGCCCGGCTCCGCCCCATCGCCGACGTCGCGGCCGAGCTGGGGCTGGGCGACGACGAAATCGAGCTGTACGGCCGCTACAAGGCGAAGGTACCGCTCGCGGCCCTGGCGCGGCGGCCGGCGCTCGGGCGCCTGGTGCTCGTCACCGGCATCACGCCCACCCCGGCGGGCGAGGGGAAGTCCACGGTCACGGTGGGCCTCGCCCAGGCCCTGCGGCGCCTGGGGAAGAACGCCATCCTGTGCCTCCGCGAGCCCTCGCTCGGGCCGGTCTTCGGCGTGAAGGGCGGGGCGGCGGGCGGCGGCTACGCGCAGGTCGTGCCCATGGAAGACATCAACCTGCACTTCACGGGCGACTTCCACGCCGTCGCGGCGGCGCACAACCTGCTGTCGGCCATGCTCGACGCGCACCTCCACCACGGCAACGCGCTGGGCCTCGACGTGCGGCGCGCCGCCTGGCCCCGCACGATCGACATGAACGACCGGGCGCTCCGCGGCGTGCTCGTGGGGCTGGGCGGCACCCGCGGCGGCCCGCCGCGCGAAGACCGCTTCGTCATCGTGCCCGGCTCCGAGGTCATGGCGATCCTCGCCCTCGCCACCGACCTCGCGGACCTGGAGACGCGGCTCGGCCGCATCATCGCCGGGCTGCGACGCGACCGCTCGGCCGTGACCGCGCGCGACCTCAAGGCCCACGGCGCGATGACCCTCCTGCTGAAGGACGCGCTCGCGCCCAACCTCGTGCAGACGCTGGAGGGCGGCCCCGCGCTGGTGCACGGCGGGCCGTTCGGCAACATCGCCCACGGCTGCAACTCCGTGGTGGCCACCCGCCTCGGCCTCGCCCTGTCGGACGTGGTGCTCACCGAGGCGGGGTTCGGCGCGGACCTGGGAGCGGAGAAATTCTTCGACATCAAGTGCCGCGTCGCGGGTCTCTCGCCCCAGGCGGCGGTGATCGTGGCCACCGTGCGGGCGCTCAAGATGCACGGCGGCGTGCCTAGGGACCGGTTGGGCGCGCCCGACGCCGCCGCCGTGCGGCGGGGCGCCGAGAACCTGCGGCGCCATATCCGCAACGTGCGGAAGTTCGGCGTGCCGGGGCTCGTCGCGGTCAACCGGTTCGTGTCGGACACGGAGGCGGAGATCGACGCGGTGCGCGAGGCCTGCGCCACCGAGGGGATCGGGGCGGCGCTGTGCGAGGTGTGGGAGAAGGGGGGGGAGGGCGGCACCGCCGTGGCCGAGGCCGTGCTGGGCCTGCTGGACGGGGCGCCTGCGGCGTTCCGGCCGCTGTACGACACCGCGCGGCCGATGCGCGAGAAGATCGAGACCATCGCCCGGGAGATGTACGGCGCCGGCGCGGTCGCCTACGCGCCGGCCGCCGAGCGTGCCCTGGACCAGCTCTCCGCGCTGGGGCTGGGCGAGACGCCCGTGTGCATGGCCAAGACTCAGTACTCGTTTACCGACGACCCGTCTCAGCTGGGCGCGCCCAGCGGGTTCACCCTGCAGGTGCGGGATATCCTGCCGTCGGCGGGCGCCGGTTTCGTGGTGGCGCTGGCGGGCGACATCATGACCATGCCGGGGTTGGGCAAGAGCCCGGCCGCGGAGCGCATCCGGCTGCATCCGGATGGGCGGATCGAGGGGTTGTTCTGATGAAACCGCGGGGGAAGCACCTTGGGGTGGTGAGCACCGACCGGGCGCCCCGGGCGATCGGGCCGTACAGCCAGGGAATCGTCGCAGGCGACACGATTTATACGGCGGGCCAGGTCGCGCTCGACCCCCAGACGGGTGAGCTGGTGGGCCGCACCGTCGCCGAGCAGACCGAGCAGGTGATGCAGAACCTGGCGGCGGTGCTCGAGGCGGCGGGCTCGGGGCTGAGCAACGTGGTCAAGACCACGGTGTATCTCGCCGACATGGCCGACTTCGCCGCCATGAACGAGGTGTACGCCCGGCATTTCGGGGCGCACAAGCCGGCGCGCTCGACGGTGCAGGCGGCCGGCCTGCCCAAGGGCGCGCGCGTGGAGATCGACGCCGTGGCGGTGAAATCGTAGGGGGCGGATTGGGCCTGGTGGCCTGAGCGGTCTTCAAAACCCTAACCCATCTAGAACAGCACGACACTCAACGACACGCCACGTCACAGTTGAGCACAAAGGCGGCCGCTTCCACGGGGCCGCCGTGTCGTCTAGATCCGTCTAGTGTCGGCGAGTCCGGGGTACAGCGGGGGTACAGACCCACCC
>JBOHSV010000372.1:0-1889 GCA_050921735.1 Gemmatimonadales bacterium
GGACCGGCGGCGCGCGGCGTCGGCGGCGGCGGGTCAGCGGGTCGCGGCCTCGTAGCGCCTGGCCAGCTCCGGCCAGTTGACCACGTTCCACCACGCGGCGATGTAATCCGGCCGCCGGTTCTGGTACTTGAGGGAGTAGGCGTGCTCCCACACGTCGAGGCCCAGGATCGGCGTCTTGCCATCCATCAGGGGGCTGTCCTGGTTCGGGGTGCTCGTGACCTCGAGCTTGTTGTCCTTCGTCACGACGAGCCACGCCCAGCCGCTGCCGAAGCGGGTGGCGGCGGCGGTGCCGAATTGCTCTTTGAACTTGGTGAAGTCGCCGAGGGCCTGTTTGATGGCGTCGGCGAGCTTGCCGCGCGGCTCGCCCCCCGCCTTGGGCGCCATGGCGGTCCAAAACAGCGAGTGGTTGTGATGACCGCCGCCGTGATTGCGCACCGCCGTGCGGATGTCCTCGGGCACGCTGTTGATGCCGCGCAACAGGTCGTCGAGCGGCTTCTGGTGCAGCTCGGGATGCTTGTCTAGCGCGGCGTTCAGGTTGTTGACGTATCCCTGGTGGTGCTTGCCGTGATGGATCTGCATGGTCTGGGCATCGATGTACGGCTCCAGCGCGCCGTACTCATAGGGCAGATCGGGCAGGGTGTGCGCCATCTTCCGCTCCTTCGCGGGTGCAGCCGGGGTTTTCTCCTTGAGAGCCATGTCACTTCCCTCCTTTTGCCGCTGCAACGATTGGCCGACGAACGAATAATGGTCAAACGCGCCCACGATTTCAAATCGCGCGGCGTTTGGCGGAACGCGCGTCGCCGTGGCATTATGGGAAACGGTGTCCGAGACCCCACGGTTCCTCCATCGACGCGACAACCGGTACCCATGGCTGCGGTCACGCTGCGACAGCTCACCAAGGTGTTCGACGACACGGCGCCGGCCGCGCTGCGCGACGTGTCGTTGCGGGTGGAGGACGGCGAGTTCCTGGTGCTGCTCGGTCCGTCGGGGTGCGGCAAGACGACGGCGTTGCGGTGCATCGCGGGGCTCGAGGAGCCCACCGCGGGCGACATCGTCATCGGGGAGCGGGTCGTCACGCACGTGCCCCCCGCCGAGCGCGACGTCGCGATGGTGTTCCAGAATTACGCGCTGTACCCCCACCTCACCGTTCGCGCGAACCTCGCCTTCGGTCTCACGCTGCGCGGCGTGGCGCGGGCGGAGGTGGCGCGCCGGGTCGACGCGGTCGCCCGCCGCCTGCGGATCGCCGATCTGCTCGACCGGCGCCCCGCCCAGCTGTCGGACGGCCAGCGCCAGCGTGTGGCCTTGGGACGGGCCATCGTGCGGGAGCCGCTGGTGTTCCTGCTCGATGAGCCCCTGTCCAACCTCGACGCCCGGCTGCGCGTCGAGCTGCGGGCCGAGCTGCTCCAGCTGCACCGCGCGCTCCAGACGACGATGATCTTCGTCACCCATGACCAGGTGGAGGCGATGACGATGGGCCATCGTATCGCGGTGCTGCACCAGGGCCGGGTGCTCCAGGTGGGCACCCCCGCGGAGGTATACGACCGGCCCGCCGACGTGTTCGTCGCGCGGTTTCTCGGCAATCCGGGGATGAACGTTCTGCCGGGGACGGCATCGGAGGGGGCAGCGGGCGAGGGCCGCAAGGCGGCCGCAGGCGGGCGCGTCGTGCAGTGTGGCAGTCTCCGGATCGCGCTGCCGCCGGGCGACTACTTCGGGCAACTCCAGCTCGGCATCCGGCCCGAACACGTCGGCCTGTGCAGCGTGAAGCAGGGCATGGGGAGCGCGGCCGTGCTCGTGGTCGAGCCGCTCGGCAGCGAGACCCTCGTGCATCTCGACGCCAAGGGTGTGGCGCTCGTGGCGCGGCTGCCGGGCCTGGTGGAGCTGCGCGTAGG
>JBOHSV010000373.1:0-10877 GCA_050921735.1 Gemmatimonadales bacterium
GCCCGACGTCCCGCGGGCGGGCCTGCTCGATCTCTCGGGGCTGCTGGCGCCCGCGCCGCCGTTCCGGCGGCCGCGGCACCGCGGCACGGCGCCGAACGTCCGGCCCGACCTCGTGTCGCTCGACGAGGAGATCCTGACGGAGCTCGACCCGGCGCTCCAGCTGGGACGGCCGTTCGCGGGCCGGTACGCCATCGGCAATCACCACCTCACGGTGGGCGCCCGCATCGCCGGGCACGTGGCGCGGCGGCTCGGGGGAATCGGGCTGGACGCGCCCGTGCGCCTCCGGTTCCGGGGCAGCGCGGGCCAGAGTTTCGGGGCGTTCGCCGTCGCCGGGCTCCGGCTCGAGCTCGAAGGCGAGGCCAACGACCACGTGGGGAAGGGCCTGTGCGGCGGAGAGATCACCATCCGCCCGTTCCGCGACGCGGCGTACGCCGGCGGCGATCCGGCGCCCGTCATCCTCGGCAACACCGCGCTCTACGGCGCCACGGCCGGGCGCCTGTTCGCCGCGGGCGCGGCGGGAGACCGCTTCGCCGTGCGCAACTCCGGCGCCGTCGCCGTGATCGAGGGCGCGGGTCACCATTGCTGCGAGTACATGACCGGCGGCGTCGTCGTGGTCCTGGGGCCCGTGGGCCCGAATCTCGGGGCGGGCATGTCCAGCGGGGTGGCCTACGTGCTGGACGAGGCGGCCGCCCTCGAGTCCCGCTGCAACCCGGACATGGTGAGCGTGTCGGGACTCGACCGGGAAGACGAGAAGCGGCTCCACGCGCTGGTTCGGGCCCACGCGGCCAAGACCGGCAGCGCTCGCGCCCGGCGCGTGCTCGAGCACTGGCAGGACCAGCGCGCCCGGTTTCGCAAGGTCCTGCCGCGCGCGCCCGCGCCGCTCCCGGCGCCGCGCCCGAAGCGCCCCCACACCGTGGGAGCAACCCTGGCCCCAAGCGTCGAGGTCCGATCATGAAACTCATCACCACCGTCGTCCGCCCCGAGCGGCTCCCCGAGGTCAAGGGGGCCCTGTTCCGCGCCGGGATCACGGGGATCACCCTGAGCCGCGTGAGCGGGCACGGCGGCGAGCACCAGCTGCTGGAGCAGTATCGCGGCACGGCCCTCGTCATGGAGTTCCGCGAGAAGGTGAAGATCGAGATGGTCTGCTCCGAGCCGTTCGTGGAGCCGTGCATCGCCGCCATCCTCTCGTCGGCCCGCACGGGCGAGGTGGGCGACGGCAAGATCTTCGTCCAGCCCATCGAGCGGGTGGTCCGCATCCGCACGGGCGACGTCGATGACGCCGCGCTGACGGCGGTGAACGCGAACGAGGTCCAGCGCGCCGCGATCGAGGCGGCCGGGATCGGGGGTGCCGCGTGACGCCCACGATCTCATCCGGCGACACCGCCTGGGTGCTGGTGTCCAGCGCGCTCGTGCTGCTCATGACGGTGGGGCTCGCCCTGTTCTACGGCGGCCTGGTCCGCCCCAAGAATGCGCTCAACACGATGATGATGAGCGTGGTCGCGCTCGGCATCGTCGGGGTCCAGTGGGTGCTGGTGGGGTACTCGATCGCCTTCGCCCCGGGCAACGCCTGGCTCGGCGGACCCGGCTGGCTGGGCTTCCGGGGTGTGGGGCTCGACCCCGACCCGACGTACGCCGCCACCATCCCGCATCAGGCGCACGCCATGTTCCAGGGGATGTTCGCCATCATCACGCCGGCGCTCATCTCGGGAGCCATCGTCGAGCGGATGCGGTTCCGGGCCTACGTCGCGTTCCTCGTCCTGTGGGCCACGCTGGTGTACGATCCGCTCGCCCACTGGGTGTGGGGCAGCGGCGGGTGGTTGCTGCAGCGCGGCGCGCTCGACTTCGCGGGTGGCACCGTGGTGCACATCAGCGCGGGCGTTTCGGCGCTGGTCGCCGCCCGGATGCTCGGGCCGAGGAAGGACGTGCACCGCGCGCCGCTGGCGCCACACAGCGTGCCCCTCGTGCTGCTGGGCGCCGGCCTGCTGTGGTTCGGATGGTTCGGCTTCAACGCGGGGTCGGCGCTGGCGGCCAACGGCGTCGCGGCGCTCGCGTTCGTGAACACCAATACGGCGGCGGCGGCGGCGCTCGTCACCTGGACGGTGCTCGACTTCGTCCGCTCCCGGAAAGTCACCGCGGTGGGCGCGGCCACCGGACTCGTGGTGGGGCTCGTGGGCATCACGCCCGCGGCCGGCTACGTGAGCACGCTCGCCGCCGTGGCGATCGGCACGATCGCGGCGGGGCTGAGCTACACGGCCATCCAGATCCGCTCCGCCACCCGACTGGACGACGCGCTCGACGTGTTCTCGTGCCATGGACTCGCCGGCGCGGCCGGAGCACTGCTCACCGGTGTCTTCGCGTCCACGCTCGTGAACCCGGCCGGGGCGGACGGCCTGCTGGCCGGTAATCCGGCGCAGCTGGGCGTGCAGCTCGTGGCCGTCGCCGCGGCCGTCGCATTCGCGGCCATCGGCACGATGGGGATCATCACGCTCGTGGACGCGATCCTGGGCGTGCGCGCGCCGGTGCGCGACGAGCTGGCGGGCCTCGACGTGAGCGAGCACGGGGAGGAAGCGTATTTCGGCACCGACCTGGGCACCGTCGCCGGCCCGGGAATCGCGATCGGCGGCAGCGTGATCGTCCCGGCCGTACCCCCGGCGTCTCGGGGAGCCCCCGTCCCCCTGCCGCAGCCCCACGCGAGCCGCCCCGGGGGGTAAGCGGGTTGCCGCGGGTGGAGGGCGGCGCGAATTTCGTGCCATGCGCCGCCCCACCGCCCGCGTTCGCCGCCATCCGTTCTTCAGGACCCTCGCCAAGCTCGCCCGGCAGTACCTCAAATGGTACGGCAACGCGAGCTACAAGCCGCACCAGAACGGCGAGCGCTGGGTGCTGGACCGCCTGCGGCATGAGCTCCCGCGGACGGTGGTGGACGTCGGCGCCAACGTCGGCAGCTGGGCCCTCATGGCCGCCGAGCGGCTCCCCGACGCCACGGTGTACGCCCTGGAGATCGTCCCGGCCACGTTCGCGCGCCTGCGCGAGCGCGTGTCGGGCCAGCCCCGCATCCGGCCTTTCAACCTGGGCCTCGCCGAGCGGGAGGGCCGGCTGCGCGTGCGCTACGATCCGCGGGCGAGCGCGCACGCCACGTTCACCGAGTACCCGCACGGCTGGACGGGCGACGTGGTGGAGTGTCCGGTCACGGCCGGCGATGCATTTCTGCGGGCCCAGGGGCTCGGGCGCGTGGACTTTCTCAAGATCGACGTGGAGGGCGCCGAGCACCTCGTGTTGCGGGGGTTCGCCGACGCGCTCGGGTCGGGCCACGTCCGCTTCGTGCAGTTCGAGTACGGCCGCGTGAACGTCCTCACGAAGTTCCTGCTGCGGGACTTCTACGAACTGTTCCGGAGCTACGGGTTCGTGGTCGGGAAGATCTTTCCGGACTTCGTGGACTTTCGTCCCTACGAGCTGGGGGACGAAGACTTCCTGGGCCCCAACTACCTGGCGTGCCGGGCGGATGATCCGGCGCTGGGACGGCTGAGCGGCGCGTTGTGACCCCTCCCGGGTTCGGCCAACCCCTTGATGTGCCGCAGCACCCGCCCGTGGATCGCCTCCACGATCCGGTCGGCGACGATCGTCCAGTAGACCTGGGGGAACAGGTCGACCGCGTACCGCGTGGTCCCGACGAGCCGGGTCCGCCCCCCCGGCAGCTCCTCGAGCCGGAATTCCCCGTACGTCCGGCCGACCGGGACGTCGAATTGAGAACCAGAGGCGGGAAAGGGCTCCCACGCGGCTCAGGGCAGCTGCCAGATCTCCACCCGGTTGCCCGAGAAGATCGGGATCAGCAGGCGGTTCCGCCGGGCGTCGTGGCCGATGTCGGCCGGCGTCGGCACGCCGGCGATCAGCTTGGTGCTCTGGGCGCTGTCGAACTGCGTGACGCTCGAGTCCGTCCAGCTCGACACCAGGATCCTGCCGCGCACCACCTCGACACCGTCGAACCCGCCCACGCCCTGGGCAATCACACTCGGCGCCTTGTCGCCAGGCCTCCAGCCGAACACTGACCGCGCGCCGAACGATACGAACACGAAACGCTTTCCGACGGAGTCCAGCGCGATGCCGTTCGGCCCGCCGAGCGTATCGCCCCGCACGGCGACCGTGACCTGGCGGTCGGGGCCGATGCGGAAGACGCGGTCGGGGCCGGAGTGCACGACGTTGCCCACGTCGTCGAAGCGGATGCCCGTGTCGGTGACGTACAGCGCGCCGGTGACGGCGACCGCGATGTCGTTGAGAAAGACCGCCCCCAGCGAGCCCAGGCTCACGCTGTCGACGGGCGCGCCCGACTTCGCGTCGAAGGCGCGCACCATGTCGATGTCGGCCACCCACAGCGTGTCGCCGAGCAGGGCCAGCCCCTTGGGCGCGTGCAGGGTGACGCCGTTGCGGCCGCCCTCGATGAACTTGAGGTTCTCCACCGCGCCGTCCGGCCTCACCCGGCTGATGAAGCCGTTGTTGTCCTTCGCGTGGCCCGGCCGTGGATGTTCGAGACGAAGTAGATGTCCTGCCGGGCGTCGTGCAGCACGGATTCCGGCGTGAGAAACCCCTCGACCGTCAGCAGCTTCGTCGCCGGGGACGGCGTGGCGACCGGGGACGACCGCATGACGGCCTGGGCGGTGTCGGTCAGGGTCGACGTCGCGCGCGGTCTCCGTTCCAGCGGCTCGCAGGCGGCGGCGATCGAGAGGGCGCACAGCAGGTAGCGCGCGTGGCGGCCCGTCACTTCGCCTCCTCCAGCTCCTGCTTCCGCGCCTCGGCGATCTTCTGGGCGATGTCCGGCGGCGCCTCCTGGTACACGTGGAACTTCTGCCGGTACGTCCCGCGCCCGTGCGTGATGGAGTGCAGCGTCGTGGCGTAGCGGTCCAGCTCGCCCTCGGGCACCAGGGCCTTGACCTTCACCATCCGGCCGTTCGGCTCGGTGCCGAGGATCTGGCCGCGGCGCGACGAGATGTCGCCCATCACCGCCCCCTGATAGTCGTCCGGGGTCCACACCTCGATCTCCATGATCGGCTCGAGCAGCACGGGACGGGCGTTGGGACTCACATTTCGAAAGGCCAGGATGCCCGCCATCTTGAACGACATCTCGTTGGAATCCACGTCGTGGTAGGAGCCGTCGAACAGCTCCACCTTGAAGTCCACCATCGGGTAGCCCGCGATGGGGCCGCGCTGCGCCGCCTCGACGATCCCCTTCTCGACGGCCGGGATGTACTGGCGCGGGATGACGCCGCCGACGATCTGGTCGTCGAACACCAGGCCGGACCCGCGCGGCAACGGCGCCAGCCGGATCCAGCAGTCGCCGTACTGGCCGCGACCGCCGGTCTGCTTTTTGTGCTTGCCCTGGCCTTCGCCCCTGCCCTTGATCGTCTCGCGGTAGGCGATCTTCGGCTTGGTCAGGTGCGCGTGCACGCCGAACTTCCGGGCCAGCCGCCCCACCACGATCTCGAGGTGGCGCTCGCCCAGCCCGCGGATCAGGGTCTGGCCCAGCTCCGCGTTGTACTCGTGGTGGAACGTCGGGTCCTCTTCGTGCAGCTTGTGCAGGCCGGTGGAGAGCTTCTCTTCCTCCCCGCGCTGCTTGACCTCGATCGCCACCGTGATCACCGGCTCCGGGAACGGGATCTTGGGGACGACGATGGGCCACTCGCGGGTGGAGAGCGTGTCGTTGGTGTGGGTATCGCGCAACTTCGCCACGCACCCGATGTCGCCCGCGTGCAGCTCGGCGATCTCCTGCCGCTCCTTGCCGATCGCGACGCAGAGGTGGTTGAGCTTCTCGGCGGCGTCGCGCGGCGCGTTGTAGACCTCCTGCCCGTTCTTGACCGCGCCCGAGTAGATCCGGAAGTACGTCACGTCGCCCACGTGCGGCTCGGAGATGGTCTTGAACACCTGCGCGGCGAACGGCGCGCCGTCCCCGGCCGTGAGCGGCACGGCTTCCGCGCTCCCCCAGCGCTGCGCGGGCACCGGCGGCCGGCCGGCGGGCGACGGGAACAGCTCCACCATCTTCGTGAGCAGGGCGCGCGTGCCGTAGGTCAGCTCGGCGGCGCCGCAGAACAGCGGGAACAGCTCCCCCGTGGCCATCCCCGCCTGCATGGCCGCGATCGCCTCGTCGCGCCCGATCTCCTCGCCGCCCAGATAGCGCTCGAGGAGCGTGTCGTCGGTCTCCGCGATCCGCTCGATCAGCTCCTTGGAGTACTCCTCGAAGCGCTCCCGGTATGCCGCCGGGACGTCGGCCTCGTCGTACTCCCCCGTCTTGGTCCCCTTCTTGTACAGGTGGCACTTCTTCGAGAACAGGTTGATGATCCCGTGGAAGTCGGGGCCTTCGCCCACGGGGATCTCCACCGGGATCACCTTGGGCGTGAGCCGCTCCTTGATCTGCTCGAACACCGACTGGAAGTCGGCGTGATCCTTGTCCATCAAGGAGACGAAGAACAGCCGCGGCAGGCCGCGTTGCTCGCAATACTCCCACACCTTTTCCGTCCCGACCTCGACGCCGCCGGTGGCGGAGACGACGAGGACCGCCCCGTCGGCCGCCCACACCCCGGCGAGCGCGTCGCCGGTGAAGTCCAGGTACCCCGGGGTATCGATCAGGTTGATCTTGGCGTCCATCCACTCGGCCATCGCGAGCGCCAGGTTGATGGAGTACGTCTTCTCGATTTCGTCGGCAGTGTAATCGGTGAGGGCGGTCCCATCCTTGACGGACCCGTGGCGCTTGCTCGAGCCGGCCACGAACGCGAGGGCGTCTACCAGGGAGGTCTTGCCGCTGGCGCCGTGGCCCAGTACCGCCACATTGCGGATTTCCGCAGTCTTGTACACACGCATGCGCACCTCCACCCTGTGGGACAGGGAATATGCAGGAGGCAGCAGTGAGGGGCTAGCACACGCAAAGACTCGACGGACAGACGGCCAGCTGGGGAGCGGGAGGGAAGGAATCGGGACGGCCTTTCCCCACTCCTGCTCGCTGCGAACTCGCTGACCGTCTGTCCGCCTAGCCGTGGCTTGTGCCGCCAGCGACGTCCTCCAATCTGTTGGCTGCCAGCGCTGCGGCGACCATCCCCAGCGCCGCAACCACGAACGCGCCCACCGGGGACACCGCATCGTACACGGCGCCGATGGCCGGCGGCCCCGTGGTCCGGCCCAGCGCCGCGATCGCCTGGGCGGCGCCGAGCACGGTCCCCTGCTCCGCGGCGCCGGCGTACGCCGAAACGAGGCCGGTCGCGGCCGGGGCGAACAGGCTGTTGGCGAAGGCCAGCACGATGGTCCACGCGTACAGGGCGGCGCTCGACGACAGCCACGGCACCACCCCGACGCCGGCCACCATCCCGAACGCGCCCCAGACGAGCAGCCGCCGCTCGCCGAACCGCCGCGCCAGGATGCCGAACAGAAACCCCTGCACCAGCGCCGCCGTGACGCCGACCGCGGTGAAGAACCAGCCCAGCTCCCTCTCGCGCCAGCCGAGGGTGGCGGCCGCGAACAGCGGGAGCGCCACGGTGTAGCCGGCGAACGCGAACGGCACGAGCGCCCAGATGGCCACCAGCGGCCGCAGGCGCGGCCGCCGCAGCACGTCGCCGATGTGGCCGAAATCGAACAGGGGACGGGCCAGCCGGTGCTCAGGCGCGAGCGACTCGCGCAGGATGACGTACGCCGAGGCGAAGTTCACGAGCGACAGGCCCGCCGCCACCAGCCCGGGAGCGGCGGGCCCCCAGTGGTGGCCCGCCAGGCCACCCAGCGCCGGCCCGATGATGAAGCCGAGGCCGAACGCGGCGCCGATCAGCCCCATCCCGCGGGAGCGGTCGGCGGGCGTCGTGATGTCCGCCATGTAGGCCTGGGCCACCGAGATGTTGCCCGATGCGAAGCCGGACACGACACGCGACACCACCAGCGCGACGTAGGACCCTGCGAACGCGAACAGCACGTACCCCGCCGCGTTGATGAGCATGGTCGCGAGCAGCACGGGCCGCCGGCCCGTGCGGTCCGACAGGCGCCCGAGCAGCGCGGTGGCGAGGAATTGCATGAGCGAAAAGACCCCCACGATCACCCCGAAGCCGCTGCCCAGGGCGCCGAACCGCTGCACGTAGAAGGGGAGGATCGGCAGCACGATCCCGAAACCGATGAGGTCGATCAGGACCGTGAGGAAGAGCACGACGAAGCGCGGGCGGGGGCCGGCCATGGGCGCTCAATCTAGCAGGACCCGGGGGGACGCTGCCTATTTAGACCCGTCCCTACTCCGGAGCCCCTGATATGTCCGACTGGGCACCGCCTCGGCACCCGGGACGAGCTGCTCGCCCGCGTTCCCTTCGCGACCAAGATCGACCGCCACCGTATCGCGGTGTTCCTGTATGACGGGCGGTTCCGCGCCATCTCCGACGTGTGCAACCACAAGGGCGGGCCGCTGTCCGAGGGCCGGCTGCGCGGCGAGTTCGTGATGTGCCCGTGGCACGCCTGGGAGTACAGCGTCGTGACGGGCAAGGGCCCGGAAGGCTACGACGAGGAGCAGGTCCCGGTGTTCGCGATCGAGGAGCGGCCGGACGGCGTGTACGTCCAGACACCGCCCGTCGCGCCGCGCAAGCTGCTGAAGCACAAGCCGTCGCACCTGCTCGAGGAGCACCCCAAGCCCGCGGGCGCGCCGCCGCGCGTACTCGGCTATCGACCACCGCGATGGACGAGGCCAATCCGCCGTTCTCCACCTCGGACGCGCTGCTGGAGCACGCGATCGAATACGCGAAGACGGCGCTGGGCGCGGACACCCGATACCTCAAGCTCCGCGACCTCAAGTTCCGGCACTGCGAGGGGAACTACTCCAAGGCCGCCCGGGCGTGCACCTGGCCCTGCGCCATCACCGAGCGCGATCCCGAGGACCAGCTCACGGCGGTGTACGAGGGCCTGGTCCACTGGGCGGACGTGGTGTTGATCGCGACACCGATCCGCTGGGGCAACGCCTCGTCGCTGTACTACAAGATGATCGAGCGGCTGACCTGCGTGCAGAATCAGGTCACGATCCACAACACGGTGCTCATTAGGAACAAGCTGGCCGGGTTCATCATCACGGGCGGCCAGGACAACATCCAGGCAGTCGCGGGGTCCATGTTGGCGTTCTGGTCGGAGCTCGGGTTCGTGTTCCCGCCGTTCCCGTTCATCGCCCACTCGCGCGGCTGGGACGCCGAGGACATGCAGAACAACGTGCGGCAGGTGAAGATGAGCGAGCCGCTGCGCGAGGCGGCGCGCGAGCTCGCGGAGCGGGCGGTGGGCTTCTGGAAGATCGTGGACCACCACCGGGCCGAGATGGACCGGCCGATGGAGCGCGCGGGGCGCAAGGCCCAGCCGCTGACCGAGCCCGAGGAGGCGATCGTATGAGCGGGCGCCTCGAGATCGCGAAGGCCTACGAGCAGGCGCTGTTCGCGGGCGACCGCGCCGGCGTGGGTCAGCGGTTCACGGACGACGTCGTGTACTGGGTCGCGGGCGCCCCGCCCATGGGGGGCGAGTGGAAGGGGCGGGATCGCGTGCTCGACGCCCTGTGCAACCGCGAGCCCGGGCTGGGCCCGGCCGACTGGGGCTACGAGGACGTGTGGCGCGACTGGTACGACGCCGACCAGCGCGTGATCGTCGAGATCCGGGAGAAGAGCTGGCTGAAGGGGGACCCGAAGGACGTCATGGATCAGCGGACGTGCGTGGTGATCAGGTTCCGGGGCGACCGGATCTGCGACATGCGGGACTACACGGATACGCACATCTACGAAGAGTTTTGGAAGCGCCACCGGAACGAGTTGCCAAAGTTCAGAAAGGAGAGCCGATCATGAACCGGAAGACCGCGGCGCCTCGAGTGCTCGCCACGGCGGCCCTGCTGCTCGCCGCCTGCCGGGACGCGCCCACCCCGACCGATCCGGCCCTCACGCCCGCGGACAGCCGCGTGGCGGAGGCACAATTCTCCGACCAGGAGCTCGACCGCTGGTTCCGGCTGCTGACCCGCGAGGCGCTGGCGCTGCCGGGCGCCGTGTTCGCCGACCTGGACGAAGCGGCGCACCACGTTTTCGTGGGCGTCGAGCACGGGGAGGCGGCGGCCGCCGTCCGCGGGCTGGCCGCCAGTCTGGGCGTTCCGCCGGAGGCTCTCGTCGTGCGCGAGGTCGAGCCGATCCGCCCCATGGTTACGCTTCGCGACCACGTGCGCCCGGTGGTGGGAGGCGTCCAGATCCACTTCTTCATCTTCCTGTGTACGCTAGGCTTCAACGCCGTGCATGAGGGAGCGGCGTCGTTCATCACCAACTCGCATTGCACGGAACGCCAGGGGACGACCGACGGAACCGCCTACTTCCAGCCGGTGTCAGGCGTGGCCGAGAGCTTCATCGGCACGGAGGTCGACGACCCCTCTTTCTTTCGGGGCGGAGACCTCTGTCCTCGTGGGCGCCGGTGCCGCCTGAGCGACGCCGCGCGGGCCGCATACGCACCGGGGGTGAGGTTTGCCCTCGGCGGCATCGCCGCCACGGACGAGGGTTCGCTGACAATCACCGGCACCCGCAACATCTCCGGTGCCGGCTCGGCATCCGTGGGCGCGACAGTGAGCAAAGTGGGGCGCACCACGGGGACGACCACGGGCGAGGTCACGCGGTCCTGTGTCAACACGAACGTCTTCGCCTCGAACATCACCCTCATCTGCCAGACGTTCGTGAACGCCGGCGTGGGCGCGGGCGACAGCGGTTCCCCGGTGTTCGCCGCTCGGGGCCGGCACCGCGCGATGCTGCTCGGGATCCTCTGGGGCGGGAGCGGCAGCTCGCTCTACGTCTACAGCCCGATCGCGAACATCGAGCAGGAGCTCGGCACGCTGACCACCCACTGATCTCCACGTAGACCCGGACCCGCCC